>NZ_JBPPTR010000013.1:0-63952 GCF_053544215.1 Rothia sp. 88186D007BW
AGCCTGACTAGGTGAAACGTTATTTTGCTGAAAGTTATCCACAGACCGACCCTCTCTACCGGCATTTTTTGCCGGTAGAGTCTGGCTAGGGGAGACTTCCCACTCGCCAGTGGTCTCATTGAGCTCTCTTGAAAGCCGCAAGAGCTCGATTTCTTCGGGTGACTCGATGTAATCAGGCAGGGTATAGGTGTCTACCTGTGGGTGCAAGATGATCAGGTCAGCTCCCCTGCCTAGCCCGAATTCACTGCGTTGGCGCTCTGTGTGTAGCAGGTCAAGTTCACGGAGTTTTTTGACTGCTTCGCGTACAGCACGTTCTTTGTAGCCGGTGGTTGCAGCGAGGACTTCTTGACCAGCGTCGTAGATGCCGTGGTGATTGCAACGGTTAGCCAGCTGAAGCAATACTTTGTATTCTGCGCCTTTGATGTCTTGCTTCATGGCCCAGGTGATGTGTTCTAGTGTCATGGGTAGCTTGATTTCTACTTGTTGAATCTGGTGAAGGTCTTAGCGGCTGAGCCTCTGTGCCGGGGCTTTATTCTGCTGCTTGTGTTTCATGAGATAGGGCGGCTTGGTTCCGGTGTTCTCCAGATGCAAGACGATGGTGTTAGTAGGGTGAGGCCCAAATTCGCCGGAGTAACGGCGTTCACGGTGCAGCAGGTTCGCTTCTTCAAACTCGCGTAGGCTTCTCATGATGGTGGATTTGCTCTGACCGGTCACGTAGGTGATGAAGTCGATGCCTTTGATTCCTTCGCGGTCTGAGAAATAGCCCTCATCGTCTGCTGTGATGCCGAGAAAGTGCAGCAGCTGGTATTGAGCTGGGCTTTTCAGCTCGTGTGTGAGTGACCATTCGTAGGCCTTGTATGACATGAGTGTAGCTTTCTATCAGGCGGTGTGATTATGCATGTAGAATTGATGGGCGTGATACTTTGTGCCTCAGCACAGCGGGTTAGCTCTCTGAGGTACAGGGTTTTACGTGGCTGAGTCTGGTTTCTTCGATAGGTAAGATCATCTGAGGTTCTCCAGATTTCAGTGAGCAGGCCGCTTGTTCCCTTGAAGCAGGTGGCCTGCTTTTTTGTGCCCTCATGGTTTCGTCCCGTTGAGGCCTGCTAGTGCTATCCAGATTTCTGCGTGGGTGATGTTGTGGGCCATTGTCTTGACCGCTAGTTCTTTTTCATCGTGCAGGAGGTTGTAGCGGATAACGCGGGCTGTGTTGCGGTGTTTGCCAGGGCGTAGTGCCGGTAGTTTTTCGCGTTTTTCGTAGGCCTTGATTTGGGCCATGAGTTCCCTGCTGGCGGTGCCTGCTTTGTAGGTGGCCAGTGTTTGGATGGGCCGTGTTTTTGGGGTACGGAGAGGTAGCACCTCCGCAGGTCTCTGATGAGGTTTTACCTCTTTTTCGTGTCCAATCATCGTTCTCTTCTCTCAGGAGTAAGATAAAAAATATTCAGCATTTCCGATTGTTTTAAGGCTGGCTATGGCTCTATCACCACCGCATTTGCGAAAGCCGGAGCGTATCCGCAGGATGGCTTCTGCATACCAGTACGCTTCTGCACACAAGCTGGAAATTATTCAGGTTCGAAGGGCTTACCAAGTTGCTAGAACAGGTCAAAAATGTTTTGTCACAGTTCTGGGAGGTAAACGGAAACAGGACACCTGGTTTCATCACCAGTGGCCACCAGCGGGAACGAGCATCTTGGTAGATGCATCTATTGCTTATGGCCCCCATCATCAGAGAAAAACTATGTACGTTTCCAAAATCCTGGACTCCTTTCCCCCTGAACACTTCAGTGCCTATTGGCGATGGAGAAGGGGAATGTCCATTATTTTCTGGTTAGCTTGTCTGTGTTTCCTCTTTGAGTGGCTACTGTTTCTTACTGTTCTGCTTTGTCAGAAACTGTTTTCATGGCTGGGTATTCTCGGTGTCTGGTTAGGCAACCTCGTAGGATCCAAATTCCCCATACGAGCCTCCGACCATAAGGAAGAGATGACGGCCTCTGACTACGAAGAGCCAATGGAGTCTTCTCTCGCCCCCACTGACGATTGCCATTACGGGGATTCAAATTTTTCAGATGGTGGCGTCACCATACGACCCCTTAGCGCGGAGCAGCTAAGACAGCTTTATGAGGATGATGGTTTTCGCCAACCGAACCCGTAAATGTCGCTGTGAGCTGGTCGGTTCCTGACTAAGCTGGTTGCGCTTGGCGCGCTTGAACTTTATAGAAGATTTCAACGTCAATGCCCAGGTGATTGGCAAGTAGCATAAGCTCATCTGGGTCAAAGCGTGTGCGGTTGTTGAAGCGGTCGCTGGTTGATGCGGTTGAAAGACCGAGTAGACTAGCGACCGCTTTTTGCGTAAGGCCTGCGCGGGCTACTTCGGCGCGGACGTTGGCGGCAATCTGTTCAGAATAAGTCATGGCTTAAATCTATTCGGATTTTTCGTATCACGCAAGCAGTAAGATTCGGATTTTTCATATTTTTTCTGCATATCCTGTTGGAATCACGGGATTATCTGAGTATAGTTGGGGATATGACCAACATAATCACCAGCAATCAACTGATCTCCCGCGAAGTTAAGGCAGCCATCGGTCGACAGGATATGAACCAGCGAAAGCTAGCTTTCGCAATGGGCATTAGCCCTGCCGCCCTTTCAGACAAACTCAACGGCCGTAGCAACTTCTCTGTCGATGATTTACTAATAGTTGCCGGCACTCTTGGGCTATCACTTGACGAACTTCTAGGATCAGCCCTGGTTAATTCACGAGTGCCTTCGCCTTCTTACTTTGAAGACGAAAAGGGCAAGAAAAAAGTCGCCCCGATCGGATTCATACCGAACGGGACGACTTATCAAATGGTTGCGGGGGCAGGATTTGAACCTGCGGCCTCCGGGTTATGAGCCCGGCGAGCTACCGAACTGCTCCACCCCGCGGCGACTCATATAACTATACGCACTTATATTGCTACACGCAAGTCAATATAGGCTTTTGTGATTCACTCTACATTTACCTAGGCAAAAGGACGCCGTCTGCCCGCTCAGTGCGGGAGGCGGCGTCCTTACCATCACCAGGCCACTAAAGCCCTACCCCCTAGTTGGAAGGTGAAGGGGTGGGGCTAGCCTGGGTACTTGCGGTACCTTCAAGCCCCTCGGCCTCGATAGCGCGTTGCAAAGCCTCATTCAGGCGGGTCTGAGCCTCACCATAGGCGGCCCAGTCACCAGCCTTCATAGCGGCGTCCGCATCCTGCATAGCCTTGCGAGCCTCCTGCAAGGCACCGGTCAAGCTGGCACTATCAGTACCAGGAGCAGTACCATCGGCAGCCTGAGCGGCCTCAGCATCACTCACACCGGCATCAGCAGCAGTTTCAGCGCCAGAAGAACCGCTAAAGAGTTCATCCAGGGCCTCATCCAGGGTGGGGGCAAAGCCTACCTGCTCACCAAAGCCCACCAGCACGCGGCGCAGTGAGGGGTAAGCAGCATCGCCCGAAGACTGCACGTAGACCGGCTGCACGTAGAGAATACCGCCACCCACAGGCAGAGTCAGCAAGTTACCGTTGATAACGTCCGAAGCGCCCTGACGTAGCAGGTTCAACTCAGTTGATACAGCCGTATCTGAGTTAAAGACATTCTGCGCCTGACCGGGTCCAGGAACAACCGAAGAGCGAGGCAACTCAAGCAAGGTTAGCTTGCCATAGTCCTCAGCCTTCTGCCCGTCCTTACCAGTACCGGCATCACCATTGGCTGAAAGGAAACCGTACATGACGTTACGGGTGTTGCTATCTGCCTGCTGAGGGATAAAGCTGGTGGTCAAAGAGAAGTTAGCCTCTGATTCCCCAGGCATCTGCAAGGACATGTAATAAGGCGGCAAAGGCTGACCACTATTATTAGTCGGATCGTTAGGGATAGACCAGAGGTCATCACCAGTGTAGAGGCTGTGGGCGTTATCCACATGGTAGGCGTTCAAGATTTCACGCTGCACCTTGAAAAGATCCTGAGGGTAGCGCACATGCTCAATCAGCGAGGCGCTCATCTCACTGTAAGGGCGTACCGTATCAGGGTAGACCTTCTGCCAGGTCTTCAGAACTGGGTCCTGGTCATCCCAGGCATAAAGAGTCACTGAACCGTCATAGGCGTTGACAGTAGCCTTCACCGAGTTACGAATATAGTTGACCTGCTGGTTAGGCAGAGCCTGTGAAATACCGGTAGCAGTCTCAGAATCAGAAGTCGCATTATCAAGCTGAGCAGCCTGCGCGTAGGGGTACTGATTACTGGTGGTGTAGGCATCCACAATCCAGAGCACCTGGCCATCAATAATCGCCGGGTAAGGGTTACCATCAACAGTCAAGTAAGGGGCAACCTTCTTCACACGCTCAGAAGGGTCACGATCATACAAAATCTGCGATTCAGGGCGCACAGCATCCGAGAGCAGAATATCTGAAGACTGGAACTTAATAGCGTACGCCAAACGGTTAAAGGCATGACCAATGACCGGGCCGCCATTACCGCTAAAGGTGTACTTAGCGTCCGCACCGCTTTCATCATCAGCAGTCTGGGGGCGGTCAAGCTCTAGCGGCTCATCATCTGAGGTGCCACCAACAATAGAATATTCCGGTGAACTCTGGCCAAAGTAGATACGCGGCTCATAATCACTACTAATCGCGCCAGTTGCCTGAATACCTGACTGAATGAACTTAGGCTTACCATCAGCCTCAACCTGGTTACCATAGGCGGCGATAACACCATAGCCGTGGGTATACACTACGTGCTGGTTAACCCAGGAAGAACCGGCATTCTGGTCAGGGTTAAGCTCGCGGGCGGCGATAACAGTATCAGTCTCCGTGCCCTTGATGGAATAGCGGTCAACAGAAAGGTTCTGCCCAAACTGGTAGTAGGGGCGGAACTGCTGCAACTGAGCAAAAGCGCCAGATACTACATTAGGGTCCAGCAGGCGGATGTTAGAGATAGTCTCACTCTCACCGCGCAGGGCACCTGCGGCGGTAGAGGTAGTAGCGTCATAGTTCTGAACATCAAGCTGATCAAGACCGTAAGCGGTGCGGGTAGCGTCAATATTGCGCTGAATATAAGGGGCCTCAACAGCCTGCTCGTTAGGCACTACCTGGAAACGCTGCACAACCCAAGGGTAGATTCCCCCGGCGACCAGCGAAGCAATGACCAGCACAGCAGTACCAATCAGAGGTAAACGGAAATTACCGCGAACAGCTGCAAGCACAAAGAGCGCAGCCACCAGCAAGGAGGCTACCGCCAAGATAGCGTTAACCGGAATAATGGCATTGACATCCCGGTACATGGCACCAGCCCAAGAACCTGACTGGTCCTGGGTGGCAGTGTAGCGAGAAAGCCACAGGTTCACGGCACGCAAGAGAATAAAGAGGGCACCGAGCACAGCAAAATGACGGCGGAAATGCACGGTCGTTGTAATACCGCGCTCCCCCACCACAATGCCACCGTAGAAATAGTGCATGACCAGGGCTGCCATGGCAGAGAAAATAATGGCGGTACTCAGCAGGCCCGTGACCATATTCAGGAAGGGCAGGGTAAACATGAAGTAACTCACATCAAGACCGAACTCGGGGTCTACGCTGCCAAAGCTCTCACCCTGGAAGAAGAGCAGAACGGTCTCCCACTGGGTCATAGCCCCAGCGCCGACAAAAGCACCCAGCAAGGCTGGCACAGCAATCAGCAGCACCTTACGCATGCGCTCAATACCCTGACGGTAGCGCTCCATATTCTGGTTAAAGAGGTCCTGCACATCGCCATAGGGGTTAGGCAGAGGGTTGCCATCGGCATCACGTCGAGGGCCTGTAGCAGATCGGGGGCGGGGAGCCTGTAATTTCCCATGCTTATAGGCGTAGAAGAGGCTGGCCCAAACAGCGATACCTACAACGAGAGCTGCAACCAAAAAGACGGCACCGCGGGTCAGGTTTTGGGTAATGAAAACCTTCAGGTAGCCCAACTGGTCATACCAGAGGACGTCGGTGTACACCTGGGTTGCAAAAACGAAAGCTACGACCAAGGCGGCAATAATTGCCACGGTGGCGGTCAGCGGCCGGTTTCTACGTTGAGGAGCGCGTGATGGTGAACGGGGAGGAGTGCTTCCGGTACTCACGGGTATCCTTCAGTTGTGTTTTGTGTCTGCCGCACGAATGCGGCCTGTATAAGGGGTGCCACCGCACAGTGGGCGACACTACATATAAGACACTATTTTGCCAAAGAAAACCACGAGTTACGAGAGCAGGCTTAGTATTTCAGCTCTAGGGTAAGTTCCCCGCCGCACTAGGAGCAGGTGGGGAAGGCAGCAGGGTCCTCCCCCTGACCAATACGGGTCACAGCATCCACAGCCTCATCGAGTGTTGAGACCTTAACAACCTTAAGACCACGTGGCACCCTGCCAACCACATCATCACAGTTATCTGCCGGGGCCAAGAAAACTGTGGCACCAGCGTCCGCAGCACCCCGCATCTTCTGCTCAATGCCGCCGATACTACCGACTGTGCCGTCCGAATCAATGGTTCCGGTGCCAGCAAAATGCACGCCCCCGGTCATCTGCCCCTCAGTCAGCTCATCAATAATGCCCAAAGCAAACATCATGCCAGCAGAAGGGCCGCCAACCTCTTGCAGACCATAAGTGACAGTCATAGGGAACTCAAAAGAGCGGGCAATATACAAACCCAGCACATAACGCTGCCGCTGCTCATTATAAGAAGGAGTGAGAGTGACCTCCTGCTCCTGCCCATCACGCACCACAGTAACAGTAACCGGGTTCCCAGCGGACGCATTCACCCGCTGAGTCAATTCAGCGTAGCCCTCAAGCACCTGACCATCGAGGGCAGTCACAACGTCCCCCTCACGCAGGATCCCTTGGCTAGGGCCGCCCTCACTAGTACCCGAGACCGTCAAAATTTCGGTGTAATCAATACCCAACTGAGTCAGAGCAGCAGCCTGCGCCACCTCCTGAGAGTTGGTCATATCAGCGCTATTTTGCGCACTCACTTGCTCCCTCGTAACCGAAGGATCATAAATCAAATCACTGGGTAAGACAGCCGTAGAGTCCTCTAACCAAGTAGCAAGAGCCTCAACTGCAAAGAGAGAAGAATTAGGGCCACCAGCAACAGACACCGTGGTCATATCAAGATTGCCACCCACAGGGTAAGTCTGGGCACCCTCAATCTCAATCAGCGGCTTACTATTGAACTCACCAATGGTATTGAAGGTAGGGCCGGGCGATTCGGCCACAAAATTAACCGGAACCACCAAAGAAAACGTCGACAGGCCCAAAGCACCCAAGGCACTCACCGTCCGCAAATCAGCCTTACGCTTACCAGGCCGGACACCTGCATCTTTCCTCTGAGAAAAAACCATAGAACTAGCCTACTAGCAAAACCACCCCCTCAGGACCCTCCCCTCAGCAAATTCTCACTCGGCTCAGGGCTAAAAGAGCCCCAGGGCACACACCAGGGTAGGTAGGCTAGGGAGAAATAGTAGCGGCGGGCGCCGCAGCCCCCTATTGAAACGAGGCAGAACGTGACCAACAACCCCTACGACTCAGCTGGCCGTGACCCCCTTGAAGAATTCCTCAAAAAGCTACAAGAACAGGGCTTTGACCCCACAGCCATGAACGGGGCCGCAGGCTTCGATGCCGACGCCCTTAAAAATATGGGATTGGTCATCGACCCAGCCATGCTCTCAGGCATCTTCGCCCAAGTAAACTCCATGATGAGCGCCCAACCCAGCAACGGCCCCGTCAACTGGGACATGGCCAAGCAGCACGCCCGCCAAGTACTAGCCCTGGGCAAGGACCCCTCCGTCACCTCCACCCAAGCCGGTGCAGTACGAGATGCCGCCGCCCTCGCAGACCTCTGGCTAGACCCCGTCACCATCTTCGAACGTCCTGCCTTCACCGTTGAAGCCTGGGCAAAAGCAGAATGGGTGGAGAACTCCTTTGACACCTGGAAAGAAATCGCTAGCCCCGTTGCCGAAGAAGTCTCATCAGCTATGAACTCCTCCATCCAGCAACAAATGCCCCAAGACATGGCCGGCATGCTCGGCGGCGGCAACATCTTCGCTGGCCTAGGCGGAATGATGTTCGGCATGCAAATGGGCCAAGCTATCGGCAAACTCGCCGAAGAAGTCGTCTCCTCCACAGACATCGGAATCCCCCTGGCCCAAGGCCGCTCAGCCCTGATCCCCTCAGGCGTTGCTGCCTTCGGCCAAGGCCTAGAAATCCCTGCCCAGGAAGTCATGCTCTACCTAGCCGTGCGAGAAGCTGCCCTAGTGCGCCTGCACAAGACCAACCCCTGGCTACGCGAAGACATCATCGCCCTCATCACCCGTTTCTCCCGCGGAATCCACGTTGATATTGAGCGCATGCAAGAAGCAGCCCACACCATCGACTTCGACCCCTCAAACCCCGAAGCCATGATGGAAGCCTTCGCCGGGGACATGTTCAAACCCCAACTCACCGAAGACCAGCAACTCGCCCTAGACCGGCTCGAAACCCTCCTTGCCCTGATCGAAGGCTGGGTCAGCCTCATCACCGAACAAGCCAGCAAAAACCTGCCCACAGCCCCACAACTGGCTGAAACCATGGCCCGCCGCCGCGCCACCGGCGGACCAGCAGAACACGCCTTTGCCCAGCTCGTCGGCCTTGAACTGCGCCCCCGCAAGATGCGCGAAGCCCTAGCCTTCTGGCGCCACTACGAAGAAAACCACGGCTTTGAAGCCCGCGACCAGCTCTGGGAAGGCCCCGAAACTCTACCCACCAGCGAAGACCTGGACGACCCCACAGGCTTCACCTCCCGCCGCGCCCTGCTCAACGCCAGCGAAGACGAATTCGACGCTGCCCTCGAAAAGCTCCTAGCAGGCGGCTACGACCAGCCCACCGAAGAGACTGACAGCAAGGACAAAGAATAAGCGCTTCCCAGAAAAAGGAAGAAACCCCTAAGACCGCTCAGCCGGGATAGCCGCCCCGCTGCGGCACCAACTGCACAGTGCGAGTACGGCAGGTAGAGCGCACCACCTCAACCTCCGGGCGGGAGGCGGGAGCCGGCAAAATTTCACGGGAGCTAGCCACTAGAGACCCCGAGGAGCAATGTCATTAATAAAACGCGACCGCTTACGCCCAGCCCTCCCGCCAGGGGTACGCGACCGCGACCAGCTCAGGGTCAAATAAGAACGAGCGCGGGTGATACCCACATAGAAGAGGCGGCGTTCTTCATCTACTTCATCACTAGTTTGGGCGAAAGAAATCGGCATGAGCCCCTCATTGAGGCCGCAGAGAAAAACCGCCTCCCATTCAAGGCCCTTAGCTGCGTGCAAGGAGGCGAGAGTGACCCCATTGAGAGAGGGCGCATCCCGATGCTGGGAGCGCTGGATGAGCACAGCAACCAGCTCGTAGAGAGAGAACTCCGGCGGCAGGTCGGTAGCACCATTAGCGGACGCCTGCTCCCGCGCCTGGGCGCGTTCATCAGCAAGGCGATCAGCCAGGGAGACGAGGGTTTCTAGGGATTCCCAGCGGGCCCGCTCCTGGCCTGAGCGTTGGGGAGCCTTAGCAGACCAACCCAAGTTCTTAAGGTTATCTCGCACCAGCTGGGTGACGCTATCAGTGGGTTCAGCCCCCTTAGCTGCGCCCTGGAGCATGCTCAGGGCTGCGCGCACCTCAGGGCGGTCAAAGAACTGTTCTGCACCGCGTAGCTGATAGTTAATTCCGGCATCAGTCAGGGCTTGTTCTAGGGCAGCAGACTGGGAGTTGGTGCGGTAGAGCACAGCAATATCGGCTGCCGGTATGCCTTCTTTATCGATGAGGTCTTTGATATCTTCAGCGATACCCATCGCTTCTTGTTCATCATCTGCGTATTCAAACCATTCCGGCTTAGCCCCAGGCTCCCGCTGGGAGACCAGTTCTAGGGGCGGCGCCCAAGAATAGCGGGTGGAATCTGGCATCTGACGGCGGGCAGCTAGCAGGCGATTAGCCACATCAACTACCTGCGGGGTAGAACGGTAGTCACGCACCAGCTTCACCACGGTAGCGCCCTCAAAACGGGTGCGGAACTCAAGGAGATGACGGCTAGTTGCCCCAGCAAAAGAGTAGATGGTCTGGGAGGCATCGCCCACCACGCACAAATCATCGCGCCGCCCCAGCCAGGCCTCCAGTAGGCGCTGTTGCAGGGGCGAGACGTCCTGATATTCATCGACCACAAAGTGGCGGTACTGCTGGTGAATCTGGGCGGCAATATCGGGGTTTTCTTCAATAACTGCAACAGTCAGCAGCAAGATATCTTCAAAGTCAATGACGTTGCGCTCATCCTTAAGCTCCTCGTAGGTGCGGAGCAGGCGCACCATGTCAATGGGGCTAATATCTGCCGGTAGCTCCCGGTCAGCCAGATGAGGCATGAGAGAATCAGCCGTGAGCATAGAGACCTTAGCCCACTCAATTTCGCTGGCAAGATCACGCACAATAGCCCGGTCAGTAGCTAACCCCAGGCGGCGAGCCGACTCAATAATAAACTGGGACTTATTCTTAATAATCTCCGGCAGAGCACCACCAATAGCCTGAGGCCAAAAATAGCGTAACTGGGCCAGAGCAGCTGAGTGAAAGGTTCGAGCCACTACCCCAGCAGCCCCCAGCTGGCGCAGGCGCACCTTCATCTCTTCAGCCGCCCGGTTAGTGAAAGTAAGAGCCAGCACAGCCCGCGGGTTATAGCGGCCAATGGCAATACCGTAGGCGATACGGTGGGTGATAGCACGAGTTTTACCGGTACCAGCACCAGCCATCACACACATAGGCCCAGCAAGCTCAGTAGCAACACGGCGCTGCTCAGGGTCAAGACCCTCAAGGATAGCCTCAGCATTGGGGGCTGACAGAGTAATAGGCTGGGCCCTGAGCTTATCGTGATTCATGGTGCATCTCCCCTACCCTCGCAGTTATCACTGGCCATACGCGCTCACGCCAGCTTACTAGTCTACCGCCCACCAGCGCCCACCTGCTGGGGGTAGCGGAGCTGGGGGCTGCGTCCTGACCCTGTGCCGGACGTTCTTGGGGCCAATGAATCAATTTTTCTCCCCTTCATTTCGGGTTCAGTCCAACTTCTCTTGTACCCTTAAAATGTGACCTCAACACCTCTTCAACTTGCCGCCATCGTATCAGCGGGGGTGCCCGGGCTCTACCCGGTAGCCGCCCTGCCCTCAGCCGACGACGCCCTAGACTTCGACTCGGCCATTATCATCGACTCCACCAACAAACGCTGGAGGGTACGCGCCCCCAAGCACCCAGAAGCTAGCGTGCGCCTAGAAGCAGAGCACGTCATCCTGCAATCCTTCACTCCCGCCCTGCGCGCCCGCCTACCCTTCCTGGTGCCTACCATCGTTGGCACCGTCCCCTTAGACGGGCGGCAGGCTTTCATCTACACCCACATCCCCGGTACCCCCCACGATATCGATGACCTAGCCGCCATCTCGTGCGCCACCGGCAGCGGGCAGGCCAATATTGCCGATGACATCGCCAAAAATATTGCCTCCATCCATGTTTTTCCCACCACTATCGTGGAGGACGCTGACCTGCCGGTCTATACCGGCCAGCAGGTACGCGAGCGCCGCCTTGCAGAACTAGACCTGGCTGTAGCTACCGGCAAGGTACCGTCGGGGCTGCTGACCCGCTGGGAGCAGCAGCTCAACAATTCGGCTATGTGGGACTTCCGCCCCCGCACCATTCATGGGGATTTGAACGAAGATAACCTTGTGCTTGAGCAGAAGAAGATTGTTGAGATTACCGGCTGGTCTGAGGTGTGTGTGGGTGACCCTGCTGCTGATTTCGCCTGGCTCTATGCCTGTGAAGATCCTCTTTTTAGGGAGAGGGTTTTTGCGACCTACCGTCAAGAGATGCCTCAGGAGCCTGACCGTAATCTTGAGGCCCGGGCTAATCTCTACGCAGAGTTTGGTCTGGCCCAGTGGCTGGTGCGTGGAGTTGAGTTAGAAGATCGGGTCATGATTTCAGAGGCTGTCTCCATGCTTGACCATCTGGAGGCAGAGCTGCGGGCTGTTGGTGCCCTTGAGCCGACCTTTGATGAGGAGAAGCCCCAGCCTTTGGACTAGAACCAAGGGCTAGAACTAGGGCTAGGGGGCTAGAGTGCTAGGGGGCTAGGGCCTCTCACTGCTCTGGTGTCCGTAGCTACTGTGGTGTTTTAGCTTTTCTGGTGCCCTAACTGGCCTGCTCCTTGCAGGGCTTTCTCTAACTCCTCGCGCGTGGAGAAGTGAGTCACCTCGATGCTCTGGCCGGTAGAAGCATAGAAGAAATGAGCTTCTATATTTTCTTCGGCTACACCGTGCAGGCGGGCAAAACCCAGCCGGTAGAGAGACAGCTGCACTGACCGCTCTTTGAGCTCCTTTTTGGTGCGCGGTGGGCGGCCGGTCTTCCAGTCCACCAGCTCCCAGATAGTCGCACCGTCCCCGTCTGTACGGGTAAAGATAGCGTCAATTCGGCCACGGACCGTTACCCCCGCAAGCGGTGTTTCAAGGGGGTACTCTAGGGCCCAGGGGGTGCGATGAGCCCAGGGGCTTTCTAAGAAGTTCTCACGCAGGGCCGGGATATTCAGCTCTTCTTCGGTGCCCTCATCATCGAAGTCTTCGTCCATATCCAGCATGCCAGTGGTGCCAAAGTGCTCTTCTACCCAGCTGTGGAAGATAGTTCCCTGGCGGGCTGCAATCCCTGGTTTTTGGGGCATGGGCCGGCGCATATTGTCGATAACAGCTTGCCGGTCCTTGACCAGGTTGACCAGCAGTGAAGCTGAGATATGCCCCGGCAGTTCAAAGGTGCTGTTTTCTGCTGGGGCTGCCAGCAGGCTCAACAAGAGGTCAGTTTCTTCTTGCCAGTCCTCAATGGTGCCTTGGGTTTCGTGAACCTGGTCGGGGGTTAGCTCAGGTAGAGCCTCATAGGCTTGGGCTAGTTCAGCAGGGGCCAGCCCGCCCCGTAGCACGTTATGGGCTGCACGCTCAACCACCTGGCGAGGGCTAAGCCCGGTGAGCTCTCCCTGCCTGGGAGTGTTCGGGTGAGGTGTTGGCCCTGCCGCTTCAAGTTCCTCTAGCGATGCCCAGGTCATCTGGTGGGGCCCCTCCAAGGGGTCAAAGGGCCACAGGGCGGTAGTGATAGTAGCAGATTGGGGGTTGACCGCACCGACCTGGTCGGGGTCAAGCTCACTGATTATCTGTGCAAGGTCAGCAGCAGAGTCAAGCAGCTCATCAACAAAGGTAGACATCAGCCGGGGCTTAGCGGTGGTCCCCTTCCAGGCTGAGGTGGTTAGCACCAGCAAGGAGCGGGCGCGCGTGTAGCCCACATAGGCAAGGCGGCGCTCTTCCAGGGTGCGGTGTTCTACCGCCTGATCTGAGAGCTGGCCCATGAAGTCACCTAGGTCTTGCAGGTGTTCGAAGTCTGACCGCCAGCCGGGGAGGTAGGCGGCGTCCCCGCGTAAGGGCCAGGGCAGGGTGTCTGCCTTCTTGCTCCAGCGTTCGTCCTTAGAATCGGGGAATTCGCCCTCTGCCATGCCCGGTATGTAGACCTGGTCCCATTCCAGGCCCTTTGAGGCGTGCACGGTCAGAATCTGCACCGCATCATGGCGGGGGGCTTCTGCCGCCATTTCAAGCCCAGCTTCTTGTTGGGCGGCAGCATCAAGCCAGGCCAGAAACCCACTAATGCCCGATGCCGATGCGCCAGTGGCGCTCAGGGCAAAGCGGACGCCGCTCTCCCCCTCTTCTAGAGGCTGACCATTAGCAGCAGCCAGCAAGAGGGCGTTCACGCGCGGGGCGGTGGACTCGTAGCTGGCAGCCACATCGTAAAAGGCATCAAGATTTCTACGGGCTGAAGAAGAGTGGGCACCAGGGCGGGCCGCTAACTCTATATCCAACAGCAAGGTCCGCTCAATTTCGCTGATAAGGGTGGTCAGATCATCGGCGGTGAACTGACGCAGGTAGGTCAGCTCCCTTGACACAGCCTGTAGACGGCGTAGACCCTCGGCAGTTATTGACCGGCCGCTGCGCGCTGAGGCCCAGCCTTCCGGGGGCAGGTTTTCAAGTGCTTCTACCAGGGAGGCCCCGTCCGTCACATCAGGGGCAGCGGCCTCTAGCAGGCGCCGGTAGTCCTCAGCGGACGCCGGTAGCTGCTGGTCTGCGTCCTTAAGCTCTTGGGCGCTGGTGGCGCCACGTTCAGCAGCATCTGCCAGGGCATGGGCTTCATCAAGGATTTCTTGTTCGGCACGAAGGGCAGCGGCCTGGGCTGTGATACCGAACCTAATTTCAAGTTCGCGTTGGCGTTTGAGGGTTTCTGCCCATTCGCCAAAGGCCAGCAGGTCAGAGAGGCCCAGTCTCCAGCGGGCACCGGAGAGTATGCGCATGAGGGCATCGGAGCGGCCAGGGTCACTGAGCACCCGGAGCACCGCAACCAGATCCACAATTTCTGGGGTATCAAGTAGGCCACCGAGCCCTACCACCTGGTAGGGAACACCTAGCTCATCGAAGGCTTCTTGGAGCGGTTCCATCATGGCCCGTTTCTTACACAGCACAGCCATAGTGGGCATCTCGTGTAAGGGCCGGCCCGTAAAGGCCGAGCGCTGCTGGGCAATTATTTGCCCTAGCGAACGGGCCTCGTGCAGGTCTGTTAGATACTCCCCGACCAGCACACGCCCCTTGTCTGCCTGGGGGCGGGCCACCAGCGGCGGGACATCAATAGAATGGGTGCGCTGCACCCAGTCAGGGGTGGTGGACAGGGGCTCTGCTACCCGGTTAGCAGCAGCCAAAATAGCGGTGTCGTTCCTCCAGGCCACGGTCAGGTAGCTGGCGGTGCGGTCCTCTGCCGGGAAGTAATCATAGAAACTAAAAAGCTGACCGTCTGAAGCCCCACGGAAACCATAGATAGACTGCTTAGGGTCACCCACCGCCATAACAGGGTGGGCTGGGGCCTCAGCTCTTGCCCCGAAGAGGTCAGAGAAAAGCTGCATCTGGGCATGAGAGGTATCTTGGAACTCATCTAGCAGCACCACCTTGAAGCGTTCTCGCTCAGTATGGGCAGCCTGCGGCACTGACCGGGCAATCTGAGCCGCCTTGGCAATCAAATCACCGTAGTCCATCACCTGCATCTGCTCTTTAATAGCTGAATAGCGTTTGACCAGTTCAGCATAAAAAATCCGCAACTGTAGGCCCTGAACTAGGGCCCGCTGCTCAGTGGTCGCCCCCTTAACCGTGGGCTTCCCCAGATGCTCCACCTGCTGTAAGGTCTTGGCGCACCAGGTCATGACCTCATCAGGGCTCACCAGATGTTCGGCACATTCAGAAGAAAGTTTGATGATGGACTCCACCATCGTTGACTTGGCAACGTCCTTTTCAGGTAGCTTACCCTCATAATGCTCCACAATCTGGGCCACCAGCTGCCAGGTCTGGGCACCGCCTAGCATCTGGGCGTCATCTTCTACACCAATACGCAAACCGTACTGCTGTACCAGGGTATTAGCGTAAGAGTGGTAGGTAGAGATAGTAGGGTCGCTGGTGACCTCCTCAGCCCCCTGGCCGGGGGTTTCTTTCACCAGCCCCTGGCGGCGTAGCTCTTCGAGGCGGGAGCGCATGCGCTCGCGTAACTCCCCGGCAGCCTTGCGGGTGAAGGTCACACCGAGCACCTGGTCAGCCCGTACCAGCCCGTTAGCAACTAGCCAGACCACCCTATCGACCATGGTAGCTGTCTTACCGGACCCGGCTCCTGCCACAACCAGGCGGGGTAGCAGAGGGGAGCTAATAATAGCGGATTGTTCTGGGGTGGGTAGGGGGCGGCCCAGAGCCCGTGCAATATCTTCAGGGCTCAGCAGGGCATCTTGTGGCGTATTCTCAGTCATGGTTCTCCCTTACTGGGCGGGGCGGACGGTGATAGCTCGGCCTCGTGAGCAGATGGGGCAAATATCGGGCAGAGCACACCCGACCCCAAAGGCACCACCTGCCGTATGCCGAGCTTGCAGGTGCTCCCCCGCAATGAGTTCAGCAGCCCGGTTAATCAGCTCAACAGCCCAGGTGCTCTCAGCACTCAGGGGGGCCTGTTCCTGCTCTGAATAGCTCTTGGTGGATCCACCCACCTGTAGGAGCAGGGCACCACCGGAGAGTTCATGAAGCCCATCAAGTACCGGCACCTGGGGCGGGTGAGGCTTCTTCACTTCCCCTTGGCCCTCTTGGTGAAGGGCCTCATAGTCTAGGGCTTGTTTCATAAGGGCCCCGGCCCCAGCTTCCAGGGCAACCTGGTAGGCAGCGAGCTGGGGATGCTGTTCAAGGTCGGCTTGAGTGGGCTTACTCTTACCGGTTTTGAGGTCAATGATGATGAACCGCCCCACCTGGTCTACCTCAATTCGGTCTACTCGACCTGAGAGGAGGGCGTCCTTGGCTGGGCCTGGCACCAGCACACTAAAGGACCCTTCAACCCCGACCAAGGACCGCCCTTTACCTTTGAGGTCACGCACATAGTCGGCAAACTTTTGAATCATTTTCTCGGCCCGCTCGATAGTCTTCTGGGTCTCCCAGGTATCGGGTAGGCCAAGTTGCGGTAGGCGGCGGTGCAGTTCATCGCGCAGGTCGGTGCCCTTGCCTTCAGGCATATCTTCACAAATAGCGTGAATCAGTGTACCCAGTGACCGGGAGGCATCAGTTGCAGCTTCGGCGCGAGAAGCTGCAACGAACCAGTCCAAGGGTGAGCGGTGAATCTTTTCGATCTGAGAGGGCGAGACCGGGATAGGCCCTTGCCCCTCAAAGGCCGGAGCCTGAGACGAGAGCGGCAACAGACCCCACCAGGAGCTGGGGTGAGCACCAGGCAGGCTCAGATGTGAGGTTTGGCCCGGGTCGGCAAGGCGCCCCAGTAGGCGGGCGGCGGCGTCCGCCTTCTGCGGTGAAAGATGTTGAGCTTCTGCCCACTGTCGCAGCTCAGCGATCAGCGAGCGCAGGGTCATGGGGCGGCGTACTTCTGTGAGGGGGCGCTCCCCGCCGGGGGCAGGGGCGAAGATGTCAAGGAGTTCGCTGGGGGCCTGGTCGGTAGATGAAACAGCGGTGCAGACTACTCGGGTGCGGGCGCGGGAGGTGGCGGTGGCGAACATGCGGAACTCATCGAAGCGGTTAGCGCGTAGGCGTTCTAGCAGAGAGTAGCCGGTGGCGCTGCGAGTATTTTGGCTGTTGCTTGGTAGGCGCCCGGTGATAGCGTCCACCAAGTCTAGGGTGCCGAGCAGGGAGCCGCGGACGGTGGTGTTAGGCCAGGTGCCATCTTGTAGGCCGGCGATGTAGACGGTGTCCCATTCTCTGCCTGCGGCTAGGGCGGGGGTCATGATTTCTACGGCGTCCCGGTAGTTGGTGCGTTCTGCCAGGGTGTCCATGGGTAGGTCTTGGGCGTCGATGTAGGCCAAGAATTGTTCGGCGGTGGCTCCTGGCATTTGGTCGGTGTAGCGCTCTGCTGCTTCAAATAGGCCGATCATGGCGTCGATGTCTCGCCCGGCGCGGTCAGCTCCTGCACCCCCTGAGAGGGATTGGGATTTCCAGAGGGGGGCTAGTTCTGAGGCTTCCCAGAGGGCCCAGAGCACGGTTTCTGCGGTGGCTCCGGGCTGGTCGAGTGCTTTGTCTCCGGCGGTGAGTACTCGGCCTAGGCGGCGGGCGGCGGCGCTGCTTTCTCCGGTGGGCAGTAGTTGGGGGGTGATGAGGGCTTCAACGAGCAGGGCGTCGCTGTCTCGGGTTCCTCCGGCTCGGAGTTCTTCAGCGCGCAGGCGCTGGCGTAGGCGGCGTACATCCATGGTGGAGGCCCCGCCCAAGCGGGAGGTGAGTAGGGAAACTGCGGTCTCAGCGCCCAGCCCCCAGGTGCTTGTCTCCTGGTCGCTGGCTCGTAGGCGGCGGGTGTGCAGGATCAGCCCTAGGGCGTCGAGGAAGGGGCGCACGGCGGGCTCGTCACGGACAGGGGTGATAGAGGCTGCTGTTTGTACGGGTAGGCCCAGGTTGATGAGGGCTCGTTTGAGCCGGGTGACGTCTGAGCCGTTGCGCACGATAATGGCGTTGCGGCGGTAGGCCCTGCCCCGGTAGAGGTGGTCTTCCAGGATCATTTGAGCTAGTAGCTGGTTCTCCTGTTGGGGGGTTTCTACGAGCAGGCCCAGCACCTCTGCCTCTGCGCCTTCTGCTTTGTGGGGGTTGAGCAGGGCGCCGTCGTCTCCCAGGGGCAGTAGGGCTTCTTCGCTGGGTTCGTGCGGGGCGGGGGTCAGGAGGCGGTGGTGGGCTGCCCGGGGCACAGCGGGCAGGCGGGAGGCTAGTTCTGCCCAGCGGGCGGCGATAACCGGTGCCATGCGCCAACTGGTGGTTAGGTTCTTGGTGATGAGAGTGGGGAAGATATCGGGCAGGCTGGTAGCAAGGTGGGGGCTAGCGCCACGGAAGCCCTGCACGACGGTGTCTGTGCAGCAGGTGATAATGCTGGCTGGGCCTTGTGAGAGAAGGCCCTCTAGGTTTGAGGTTTCTTCTGCGCTCTGGAGGGTGAGGGAGTTGCTGGCTGTGGTTTTTAGGTATTCTGCTGACCTGCCGATGAGAACGGCCAGTAGCCGGTAGATGGAGGGGGTAAGTTCTTGGACGTCGTCGATGAGTACCAGATCGAAGCGGGCCCGTTCGGCTCTGAGTAAATCTGGGTGGGCTAGTAGGGTTTTGGTGGCCTCGTGGATGAGGGCGGCGGGGTCAAAGGCGTGGGGTGCGCGTAGGGCTCGCACTTGACGGTATTCGGTGTAGAGCCTAGCTAGGGCCTGCCATTCGGGGCGGTTATGGGCTTGGGCTAGGTCGGCAACTGCTGAGGCGGTGAGGTCGTATTCGGCTATGCGGTCGAAGAAGTCTCGCACTTCATGGCGAAAGCCGCGGGTTTCTATGGCTTGGTCTAGGTCGTTGGGCCAGAGGATGCTAGAGCCGTGGCCCTTGTGGTGCCCATCGAGTAGTTCTTTGATCAGGACGTCCTGCTCAGGGCCAGAGAGCAGTTTGGGGGTGAAATCTAGGTGGGGTAGGTAGCCTTCTAGGTGGGCTCGTCTGAGCAGGTCAAAGGCGTAGGCTTGCCAGGCGCGCACCGGGGCGGTTGAGACGGTTGCGGTGATGCGGGCTGAGAGTGCTTGGCGGAAACGGGTTGCGCTGATGCGAGATGGGGTCAGGACCAGGAGCCGGGCGGGGTCGCTACCCTGTTCGATAAAGTGGGTGGCTGCTGTGAGTAGGGCCTGGGTTTTACCGCTGCCGGGTGCGCCTAAGAGCAAGGTGTGGCTCTGGGTGTCTGTCTGCTCCTGTGCCATGGTGCACTCCCCATCGTGTGTGTTCAAGGTTCTGCCTGTGTTTCATAGTCCATCATAGGTGGCTGACATTTTAAGAGCCTGAGCGCCACTTGTCTCAAATATTATTGTGCCGCCGGTTCTATGGCTACTATCGAAGGTATGACTTCATGGACCGAGCTTCCCCGTGCTACTTTCGACCTCGAAACCACCGGCATAGACCCTAAAACTGCCCGCATCGTCACAGCCTCCTTGGTCTTGGTTTCTCCGGACGGTGAGGTCTTGCGTGCCGGTGAGTGGTTAGCTGACCCTGGGGTTGAGATCCCGGAGCAGGCCTCCGCTATTCACGGTATCACCACCGAGTACGCCCGGGAGCACGGTAAGCCTGCCCAGCAGGTAGCCTACGAACTTGCCATGGCTCTAGGTGGGCTCTTTGCTGATGGTGTGCCGGTGATTGCTTTTAACGCTGCCTACGATTTTTCGGTGCTGCATTTTGAGTTGGCTCGCCATGGTTTCCCGCCTCTGAGCTGCTACCCGGTGCTTGACCCCTTGGTCATTAATAAGCATGTGCATAAGTTTAAGAAGGGTAAGCGCACCCTTGAGGTGCTTTCTAGCGAATACGGTGTGGAGCTAGAGAACGCCCACACATCTAAGGACGATGCTCTGGCCGCTGAGCGTCTACTGACGGCTATGAGCTTGGAGTACGAAGAGATCGAGCAGCCTGCTACTGCCTTGCACCAGCAGCAGATAAGATGGGCGGCTGAGCAGGCCGCTGAGTTGCAGGACTACTTCAATCGCATTGGCAAGCAGGCAGATATCAGTGGGGAATGGCCGGTTCGCACCAGCTAGAGTAGCTGCTAGTTCCTTTTTCTGCCCCACCTCTATTAGATTAGAGAACGGCAGATACATTTCAAGCACAAGGACGATCGTGAACGAGCCCGCCCCGCCCACTAATAGCATCTATCTTGGCTCTACTCGTGCCCAGCACCAACAGCTGGTGGACCAGTCAGCAGTTGTGCTGAAGTTGGGGCTGCTTCTGATGAAATCTGGTGCTAGCGCCTACCGTGTGAAGGTTTCTATGGCCCGGTTGGCTAAGGCAGTGGGCCTTGATGAGCACCATGCTCAGGTGCATTTTACGGAAGTTTCGACTACTGCTTATACGCAGGGAAATTTTCGTACTGAGATCGCGGAGACCCGTATTAAGGGTATTTCTGCCTACAAGATTGATTTGCTCTCTGATTTTGTCTCGTCTTTGCCTGAGCGGATTGACCCAGCCCAGGCTTCTGCCGCTTTGACGCAGATTGAGAAAGCCAAGCCCCTCTACGCTCCGTGGCTTTTGGCTCTGGCTGCTGCCTGCGCTTGTGCGGCCTTTGCCTTTTTGAATCGTGGGGGCGTTATTGAATGTTCTGTGGTTTTGTTGGCTGCTTTTGCGGGCCAGTTCTTGCGTTCTACGCTGGCTCACCGGGGCCTGAACCACATGGTGGTGTGGATGCTGTGTGGCTTCTTATCAGCAGGTATCTATGTTGGTGTTATTAATTCTTTGGTAGCGGCTGAGCTTGTTGCTGATAACCACTTGGTGGGTTTCATTTCGTCGGTCTTGTACCTGGTGCCGGGGTTCCCGCTGGTGACGGGTATGTTAGAGATTTCCCGTATGGATTTCGGGTCGGGTATTGCCCGGCTGGCCTATGTGGCGGTGCTCTTAGCTAGTGCGTCTTTTGCTGTCTGGCTCACGTCTTTTGTTTTTTCTCTTCCTCTGGAACAGGCCCCGGTGCCGCAGATAGCCTCTGGCCTTTTGCTGGGTTTGTGGGTGCTGTCCTCTTTTACCGCCGCTTTTGGTTTTGCCATGCTCTTTTCGGCTACCCCTGCCTCTTGCATGTGGGCTGGTGCTATTGCGGCTGTGGTGAACCCTGGGCGTTTGCTGCTGGTGGAGCACGGTTGGGCCCCGCACCTGGCGATTGCTCTTGCTGCCTTGAGTGCCGGGGTGGGTGCGGAGCTGGTGGCCATGGCGTTGAAGCACCGTATCTCTCGGGTGTCTTTGGCGGTTCCTGCCACGGTGACGATGATTCCCGGTGTCATGTTTTATATGTCCATGGCGCATTTTTCGAATGGGAATGTTGCAGAGGCTTTGGCTATTTTTGTTCAGGTTCTGCTGATTTTTGCGGCCCTGGGCATGGGCTTGGCTCTTTCTCGTTTGCTGATGGATAAAGATTGGCTCTATGACCGTGATACTCAGGTTCTTTCCTCCCTCTCTCAGGGCCGGTTGAGGTAAGGACGCCGCCTAAAAGCTAGGTGCCCCACCCTCCTTCACGGGAGGGTGGGGCACCTTTTTGTTAGGGCCTTAGGCTTATCTGCTAGCTGGTGGACAACCGGGATAGGCTAGGTGGGCCTTAGGCTTCTGCCTGGGCTGCTGCGCTAGCGGCATCGGGTAGGGCTGAGATAATGCGGTCCATGGCTGCGTCATCGTGGGCTGCTGAGAGGAACCAGGCCTCAAAGGCGCTAGGGGGCAGGTAGATGCCGGAGTTCAGCATGGAGTGGAAGAAGGCATTGTAGCGGTAGGTTTCTGATGCCTTAATATCGTCATAGTTGTGCACGCCCTTCTCTGCGGTGCCAAAGGCCAGGGAGAAGAGGTTACCTGCTCTTTGGATGGAGTGGTTGACCCCGGCTGCGGTCAGGGCTTCGGTCAGGGCAGCCTGTAGCTGGTTTGAGCGGGCATCGATGCTCTGGTAGACGGTGGCATCTGCGGCCTTGAGGGTGGCTAGGCCAGCAGCCATAGCGATGGGGTTACCAGAGAGAGTTCCTGCCTGGTAGACCGGGCCCAGCGGAGCAAGGTACTCCATAATCTCGCGCTTACCGCCCAGGGCCGCCATGGGCATCCCCCCGCCAATGACCTTGCCGAAGGTGAAAATGTCCGGGGCCCAGTTGCCTTCTGCCGGGGCGCTGTAGCCCCAGTAGCCTGCCGGTGAGACGCGGAAGCCGGTCAGCACTTCATCAAAAATCATGAGGGCACCTTCTGCCCGGGTAATCTCGCGTAAGAAGGCGTTGAAGCCTTCTGCCGGGGTCACAACACCCATGTTGCAGGGGGCGGCTTCGGTGATGATGGCGGCAATGTCGCCGGGGTTGGCGGCAAAAGCTGCGCGGACGGCGTCCTCATCGTTATAGGGCAGCACGATAGTTTCAGCGGCAGTAGCTGCGGTGACGCCCGCAGAGCCGGGTAAGGCCAGGGTGGCAACACCGGAGCCAGCTTCTGAGAGCAGGGCATCAACGTGGCCGTGGTAGCAGCCAGCAAATTTAATGATTTTGTCGCGGCCAGTGTAGCCGCGGGCTAGACGGATGGCGGTCATGGTCGCCTCAGTGCCCGTAGAAACCATACGAATCTGGTCAATGGTTCCAGGGAAGACGGCATTGATACGGTCAACCACAAGTTCAGCTAGCTCAGTTTCCGCGGCAGTCGAAGCGCCAAAGGACAGGCCGTGCTCCACCGCCGCATGTACGGCTTCAATGACGCCGGTGTGCTTGTGCCCCAGCAGGGCAGGGCCCCAAGAGCAGACCAAATCGACGTAGTTGTGGCCATCGGCGTCCGTCAGGTAGGGGCCGGAGGCTTCTACCATGAAGGCAGGAGTGCCGCCAACGGAGTTGAAGGCACGCACCGGCGAGTTAACACCGCCAGGGATGACGCGGGTAGAGCGGGCAAAGAGGTCTTCTGAGACAGTCACAGGGTTACCTTTCGTTCAGCCAGGTGGCAGCTTCGGTAGCGTAGTAGGTCAAGATGATGGAGGCACCTGCCCGGCGGATACCCATGAGCGCTTCGAGGGCTACCGCCTTACGGTCAATCCAACCGGCGGCAGCAGCAGCCTCAATCATGGCGTACTCGCCTGAGACATGGTAGGCGGCCACGGGGACAGGCGAGAAATCGGCGACTTCACGCACAATATCAAGGTAGGCGGTGGCAGGCTTGACCATGACCATATCGGCGCCCTGCTCAATATCGAGCTGCACCTCGTAGAGGGATTCACGGCGGTTGGCCGGGTCCTGCTGGTAGGTTTTGCGGTCGCCGGTGAAGGTGGAACCAACCGCATCACGGAAGGGCCCGAAGAAGGCTGAGGCGTACTTGGCGGAGTAGGCCATGATAGAAACATCAGTGAAACCTGCCTGGTCAAGGGCCGCACGCAGGGCCCCGATTTGGCCATCCATCATACCGGAGGGGCTAATGGTGTGGGCACCGGCCCTAGCCTGGGAGAGAGCCATCTTGCAGTAGGACTCCACGGCGGCGTCATTATCGACGATGGTGGTGCCGAAGGCGTCCTCGGTCAGGGGGCCGCAGTGGCCGTGGTCGGTAAATTCATCCAGGCAGGTATCGGCCATGATAACCACCGAGTTACCAAAACGCTCTCGCACAGCCCGGATAGCCCGGTTGAGAATGCCCTTATCGTCCCAGGCTGCTGAGCCGGTAGCGTCCTTATCTTCATCGCATGGCACCCCGAAAAGGTCGATACAGCGCACGCCAGCGTCCACGGCTTTCTGCACTTGCTCAAGGACGGTCTCCAGGGTGTGCTGGTACTGGCCGGGCATGGATTCAATGGCCACAGGCTCATCAATCCCATCACGGACGAAGAGCACCTGCACCAGGTTAGCTGGAGTCAGGGAGGTTTCAGCGGTCAGG
This sequence comes from Rothia sp. 88186D007BW, assembly GCF_053544215.1. Classification (NCBI taxonomy): domain Bacteria; kingdom Bacillati; phylum Actinomycetota; class Actinomycetes; order Micrococcales; family Micrococcaceae; genus Rothia; species Rothia sp. 88186D007BW. The sequence continues at coordinate 23,945 of NZ_JBPPTR010000013.1, forward strand.
GCGCGCATGGGGCCGGTGGTGCGCAGCCGGCGGGGCCGCACAGGCAGGGCAGAAGGTTCAAACATGGTCTTCCTTGGGCAGGTAGGGGATCTTTACAGCTTAGAGGGCTAAGGCGGCAGCGGCTAGGTCTGCCGGGGCGGGGCTGGCAGCTAGGCTGATGGTGGCAGGGCGCTGCGCCTCAGGGAGGCTACGGGCGGCAGCTTCGGTACTGGCCCCAATGACAACCGTTGGGGGCAAAGGCCGTTCGGCGTCTTCTGCCAGGGTTCTGAGCAGCAGGGGCGAGGTGGCAATCAGGACGTCAGTGCTAGCCAGAGCGGTTACAGCCTCCCCCAGGGTGAGGGTAGAGGCGGTAGAGGTGTTCGCGGCGGTAGAGATTTTCGGGCCGGTTGAGGTTTTCGGATCAGCGGGTAGGTGGGTACTGAGAGGATTTTCTGCCGGGTAGGGCACCATGTCATAGACCGGCAAGGTAGCTACGGTATAACCGTAGTCGGTGAGCCCCTCTTCCAGGGTAGATGAGGCAGTGGTTCCCTGAACAGCCAGAATAGTTTCGCTCATGGGGTCATCCCATTCTTCATCAATGAGCCACTCTTCGACCATACCGGCTGCCGACTGGTTACTGGGCACAAAATCGACCATAAGGCCCCTTTCCATCAGAGCCGCTTCAGTAGCCTGGCCGACAGCAGCAATCTGGGCAGCCCCCAGCAACTCCACCAGGCTTTGCCCTAGCCCCTGAGCCAGGGCTTCAAGCCCTAACACCCCGTTCACCGAAGTGAACGTAACCCAAGAAAATTCTCCACGGATCAGAGCGAAGGCCACTTCCTCCCAGTCATCTGGTGCGCTACCCACAGCCTCAAGGACGGGGGCATAAAGGAAGCGGGCGGTGGCGTCCTTCTCTGCGATGGCGCAGGTGAGGGCAGCAGCCTTAGCCGGGGTGCGAGTTATCAGATAGGTGCTCATAGCTTTTAGGCACCGCCTTTCACATCGGCCAAGGCAGCAGCACCCATAGCCAGTAGGTCATCGGCGGCCTGGGTGCCCAAGAAGGCAGCAGACTCTACCGACAGGGTTTCAGTTTGCACAGTATGCCGCAAGAGCCCAGTACCATCAGGGTGCGCCACAGCAACAGTCAGAACCAGCTGACCGGCCTGCACCTGGGCGTAGGCACCAATGGGGGCGGCGCAGCCTGCTTCAAGACGACGCAGCAAGGCCCGTTCTGCGGTCACAGTAAGCAGGGTTTCGGTGTGGTTGATAGCAGCTACAGCCTGCCCCAGCTCTGAGTCTTCAGCGGCGTCCTCCGAACGGATTTCAAGAGCAAGAGCCCCCTGGCCAGGAGCCGGAACAACCCTCTCAACACTCACATACTCGGTAATGGTTTCGCCAAGCCCCAGGCGGTGTAACCCAGCAGCAGCTAGCACCACAGCATCACAGTCGCCGGTGATAGCACCCAGTTTCTTCTCCCCGTGCAGACCGTGTGCCCCCACCCCGTAGTGTTCGTTGCCGGCCACCCGGGCCAGGCGGGTACCCACGTTGCCGCGAATATCAACCAGGGTAAGATCTGGGCGCAGAGCCAACAGCTGAGCTGCCCGGCGCGGAGAGCCCGTCCCCACCCTAGCCCCAGTAGGCAGAGTATCGAGGGTCAGACCATCACGGGCGCAAAGGGCATCCCTCGGGTCCTCCCGCTGCGGGGTTGCAGCCACCGTCAGGCCAGGGCAGGGTGCGCTGGGTAAATCTTTGAGCGAGTGCACAGCCACATCCACTCCCCCATCTAGCAGGCGCGCCCGCAAGGTCGCAGCAAACACACCGGTGCCGCCCAACTGAGACAGGGGGCCAGCGAGCACATCCCCCTCAGTTTTGACGGTAAGAATCTCTAACCCAATCCCGGTGGCCTCACGTATACGCTGCACAGCCCAGTTCGTCTGGGTGGTTGCAAGGGCCGACCCGCGCGTACCTACGGTAAATGTTCGAGCTGCCAAGGGGCGTCCTTTCCTAGAATTCGGCAATCACTGGCTTATCAGTGCCAGGGCGGCGGGGCTTACAACAGTCAGGGTCGCAGGCATCGAACCACCCCGGCCCACCGCAGAGAGACTGGCGGGCTGCTTGCACGCCCTCAAGATCCTGGGCAGGAGCAGTGGAGACCACACGTTCAGCAATGAGCTGGCGCAAGCCCTCAACATAGGCAGGGTGCGTACCAGGGGTGGGAGTGCGTCGTGCGGCTAAGCCCAGGCGCTTGCAGGTATTTAGGGCTTCGGTATCTAAATCCCACACAACTTCCATGTGGTCTGAGACAAAACCCAGGGGCACAAGCACCACACCATCAACAGCGCCTTGAAGTGCTTCCAGGGCATCGTTAACATCTGGTTCCAGCCAGGGCATACTCGGCGGGCCAGAGCGGGACTGGTAGACCAGCTCCCAATCGACCCCATCCAGCACGGTAGGGTCTATAGCCTCTACCCCGGCCAGGACGGCACGGGCTGCCTCCAGGTGCTTTTCCACATAGGCAGAGCCCCCCTCATAGTCAACACCGCCGGGCCCTGCCTCATTGGCGGCACTGGTAGGTATCGAGTGGGTGCAGAACATGATGCGAATTTTTCCCTCCCCCGCAGCCTGCTGCTGAGAGGCGGCAAGCTGGGCGCGCACCTCCGCCAGGCCCTGCACCAGGCCCTCAACAAAGGGAGTGATAAAGCCAGGAGTATCCCAGTAGGGGCGGATCTTATCAATCTGCAGTTTGCCCTCTAACCCCAGCTCGGCCAGGGCCAGACCATAATCTTCACGGTACTGGCGGCAGGACGAATAGCCGGGGTAGGCGCTAGTAGCCAGCACCAGAATCTTCCGCTTGCCCTCATCGTAGGCCTGCTTGACTACATCATTAACGTAGGGCGCCCAGTTGCGATTAGCCCAGGTTATATCAACTGCCGGGCCTTTCTCGGCCATAGCCTGGCGCAAGGCAGTAAGCAGGGCACGGTTTTGGGCGTTGATGGGTGAAACACCACCATTGGCCCGGTAGTGGGTGGCAACTTCTTCCAGGCGCTCATCGGGTATGCCGCGCCCGGCAGTGACGTTGCGTAAGAAGGGGATAACGTCCTCCTGCCCTTCGGGCCCACCAAAGGAGGAGAGAATCACCAGGTCGTAGTCCTGCGGGGCGGAGGCCCGGGGGCGGGTGAGGGTGCGCTCGCTGGTGTAGGTGCCGATGGTGGTCTCATCGAGGGTGGCCGGGCCGTTGGTGGCGGTGTTGGCCGGGTCGGTTTGGTTGGGGATGATGTTCCGGGGCAGGGGTTCTGGCATTAGGCAATCACCTGGGCGACCTGTTCTGCGGGGATGCGGCGGCCGGTGTAGAAGGGAATTTCTTCGCGCACGAAGTGGCGGGCTTCGGTGTTGCGGAAGGAGCGCATGATATCTACTATCAGCACCAGTTCGGGGGCTTCGAGGGCAATGAGCCACTCATAGTCGTTGAGACCGAAGGCGGCAATGGTGTTGGGTAGCACCTGGGGGAAGTCAATGCCCTTGATGCCGTGGTTCTTCATGATTTCGCGGCGCTTTTCGGGGTTGATGGTGTACCAGTCGTAGGAGCGCACGAAGGGGTAGACGCAGACCCATTGTTCAGGGTCGATGCCCTTGGCGAAGCTGGGGGTGTGACCGGCGGAGAATTCGGCGTCGCGGTGTACGCCCATGGTAGACCAGACAATCTTGGTGCCGGAGAGGGCTGTGGTGCGGCGGAAGCTGCGGATAGCGGACTGGAGGTCTTCGGGGACGGCACCGTGGACCCAGACCATCACGTCTGCGTCGTTGCGCATGGCTGAGACGTCGTAGAAGCCGCGGGTGGTGACGCCCTTAGCCTTGAGGTCAGCAACCAGGGTTTCAAGTTCTGCGGTGGCTTCGGCGCTGGTGGCTGCGGGGTCGGCTGCCCCTTGGCGGGCGAAGACGGTGTAGAGGGCGTAGTGGAACTGGCTGTCGCCTTCGGCTACTTCGCCGGGGCGCTGGCCTTGGATACGGCCGGTGGCATCTTTGGCAGTGGGCATGGAGGGGCGGCCACCATGACCATGTGCACTGTGGCTAGCTGCACCGTGGGGGTAGGCGCCGGGGGCAGGCGCTGCGTGGTCAGCTGCGCCGTGGCCTGCGCTGCCGTGGGTGTTGAGGTTGTGGGCCTGTTCTTCGGGGTTACCGTGGTGTGACATGGGGGATACCTTTCGTGGAGGGTGGGGGCGGGTAGTGAATCTGCTGAGTGTGCCTGCTTAGTGAGCTGGAGAGGAGCTGGGCTCCCCGCTGTTTTCCTGTGCCTCACTGTTTTCCTGTGCCTCACTGTTTTTCTGCAGGAAGTCGCCGATGTGCTTCTGGGTATCTACGGTGACAGCGGCTAGGCCGGTCCCGGCGATCCAGGCGCCAACCGCAGTGGCTGCAGGCAGTTGGGTAAGAGCTGCCCGGAAGGCGGTGACGCGGCTCTTGTGCCCTGGGGTGGTGGAGGGCATGGCGCTTTGCCAGCGCACTACATCCGCTGCCACCAGGTGCTCTTCGCTAATGGGTACACCCAGCAGGTGGGCTGCATCATGCAGGGCCAGGGTGACTAGTTGATCATCGTGCAGGGCCAGCTCTGACAGGGGTGAGGTGTCGTGTTCCTTGCCGCGCCCGTAGGAGAGGCGCACCACGTGGCGTCCTTCTCCTGCTTCGTCGGCGACCCAGGCCCATTTGGCGGTGGCGTGGGTCAGGGCCTTGGCGCGGACGCCGGTGGCAGCTTCACTCACAAGCAGGCCGGTGCCGCGCGGGGCGGCATCGAGTGCCGGCTGGTCAAGCACCAGGGATACGAGGGCAACTTCGGGGCCGGGGGCGACAGCGGGCAGGGCGGAGGCCGGTAGGTGGGGGCCTAGCAGGCGGATGGAGGTCTGGGCGTCGGTGGCAATGACCAGCAGTTCGCCGCGGATAATGGCTGATTTTTCGCCGTATTCGGGCTGGCGTTGGATGGCGGTCCAGCCGCCTGAGACGGGGTCCCGGTCAACGGCGATGGTGTCGAATCCGCTGACGATGCGCACCCGCTGGCGCAGTAGGTCATCGACCAGGGCCTTGGAGAGCTGGTTCATGCCGCCTTCGATTCCGGCGACCTGGGAACCGGCCGGTGAGGCTGCCCGCATGCGGGCGCTCGCTGCGGTGAGGGAGCCGAGTTCTTGTAGGCCGGTGAGCAGGCCGGGGGCGATGGTAGCTACTTCTAGCTGGTCGGGGTGAACAGAGTGCACCCCGGAGACCACGGGAGCAACGAGCTGGTCTAGGACCTGCTGCCCTAGTCGGACCCGCACCAGTTCGCCGAGGGTGGTGGCGTTGGCCCCTACTGAGCGGGGTAGCATGGCGTCAAGCTTGGCCCGGTGGTAGCCTGCCCGGCCGAGGATTTGTTTGAGGGTTGGGTCTTCAAGATTACCGGGAATGCCCATCACACCGGTGGAGGGTGAGGGGAAGGGGCCGGTGGGTAGGTAGAGCCAGGAGCCTAGCGGTTGGGGGGTGACGATGCGTTCTGCTAGTCCTAGGTCGGTCAGGAGGTTGCGCACCGCATCGGTGCGGGTGGCGAAGGATTCAGCGCCGGAGTCCAGAACTAGCCCAGCTAGCTGGTGGGCGCCTACGGCACCTCCTAGGTGGTCTTCTCGCTCAACTAGGGTAACTTTTTTCCCGGCGCGGGCCAGTTCGCGGGCTGCGAGTAGGCCTGAGATACCGCCGCCAATGACCAGGGCGGTGTTTCGTAGGTGCTGGTTTGGTGCCATGGGCTTCTTTCTACCTAGCCTTTGCGGGTTGATGAGTGGATGTAGTCGACCAGGCGGGTCAGGACGGTGGGGTCGGTGGTGGGGGGCACCCCGTGCCCTAGGTTTACCACGTGAGCTGGGGCGCTGCGTCCTTCGTCGATGACGGCGTCGGTGTGGGCGGTGAGGGCTTCCCAGCCAGAGGCCAGGAGGGCCGGGTCGATATTGCCTTGGAGCACGATGCCGCCGCCTAGGCGTTCTTGGGCTTGGGAGAGAGGCAGGCGGTAGTCGACACCGATGACGTCGGCCCCGGCTTCTAGCATGGCAGGCAGTAGTTCGGCGGTGCCGGTACCAAAGTGGATGCGGGGCACACCGTAGTGTTCAACGGCTGCCAGGGTGGCTGCCGAGTGGGGCATGACAAAGCGGCGGTAGTCGGCCTCCCCTAGGGAGCCGGCCCAGGAGTCAAAAAGTTGCACGGCTGATGCCCCTGCCTCGATTTGGGCGGCAAGGAATTGGGCTGAGGTTCTTGCTGCCCAGGCACCTAGGGCTTCCCAGGCGTGGGGGTCTGCGTGCATCATGGTGCGCGGACGCAGGTGGTCGCGTGAGGGGCCGCCTTCTACCATGTAGGCCGCTACGGTGAAGGGGGCACCGGCAAAACCAATTAGCGGGGTGGAGCCCAGCTTTTCGACGGTCAAAGCTACGGCTTCTCGGATCGGGTCAAGGGCGCAGTCTTCAAGTTCGGGCAGGTTCTTGATGTCTTCTAGGGTGCGGACTGGAGCCTCCAGCACGGGGCCGCGACCGGGCACAATATCTACCCCTACCCCTGCTAGCTTCATGGGGATGACGATGTCTGAGAAGAAGATAGCGGCATCTACCTTGTGGCGGCGTACCGGTTGGAGGGTGATTTCTGCGGCCAGTTGGGGGTTCAGGCAGGAGTCCAGCATGGGGATACCTTCACGCACCTGGCGGTATTCGGGCAGGGAGCGCCCTGCCTGACGCATGAACCAGACCGGGGCGTGCTCGGCCTGGCGCCCGGTGAGGGTGCGGATCATGGCTGATTCACCGGTTCCGGCTGTTTTGAGGGGGTGGGATGCGGGCAGATGGGCAAGTTGCTCGTCGGTGAGCAAGGGGCGCTGACGTAGCGCTGATGGCACGGTCTGACTCATATACACCATTCTGCCAAGTTTAAGGCACAACTTTGGAGACACCTTGTCACTAGCTGCGGTGAGGGAGCTGTCTATAATAGTGTCGTCGTGACTATTTTTAGCCTTGTTGCATCGCATCGCTCTGTCGACCTCACCACTGTGGCCCATCTCAGCGAAGGCGTTGAGAAGATTCACCGGGACCTTGAGCGCACCGGTATCCGTGGTGAGGTGATTTTGTCTACCTGCAACCGGCTAGAACTTTACGCAGAAATTCCCAGCAGACCCGGAGCTACCGACCAGAATATCGCCAACGATGTTGCCACCGCCGCAGAACACATTTTTGACTCTATTTCTCTTGGCTCCGGGCTCTCCTACGACCTGGTAGAAAACAGCTTCGATGTGCTTGTTAATACCGACGCCGCCCACCATCTTTTTACCGTAGCTTCAGGCCTGGAGTCAGCCGTTGTGGGCGAGCGCGAAATTACCGGCCAGGTGCGCCGGGCTCTAGCTCTCTCCCAGCAGCGGGGGCGGGCTACTGGCAATCTGGTGCGCCTTTTTGAGTATGGGGCGCAAACGGCTCGCAGAGTTGGTCAGCGGACCATGCTTGGTTCGCGGGGTCGTTCTATTGTGTCTGTGGCCCTTGATATGGCTGATGATATTGCAGAGAAGAGCTGGGAGGAGCGCCGGGTTCTTGTCTTTGGTACTGGGGCCTATGCTGGTGCGGCTGTAGCTGCCTTGCATGGGCGCGGTACGACCGATATTTGGATTTATTCTCGTTCAAATCGTGCAGCCTTTTTTGCCGACAAACGCGGGGTGCAGGCCGTCCCCCATGGGGACCTTCATAAGTACATGGCCTCCGCGGACATTATTATCGGCTGTTCTGGCGGGGCCTCTCCCATGTTGCCTATCGAAATCCCTGAGGGGAAGCGCGTCATTCTTGATTTGGCACTCTCCCGTGACTTCGCTCCTGAGGTAGCAGACTTACCAGAGGTAGAACTGATCACCCTCGAATCGGTGCGTCTTGCGGCCCCTCAAGAGACTGTGGAATCTGTCCACACTGCCCGCACAATTGTGGACGAGGCCGCCGCAGAGTTCTCCATCAAGGAGAAAGCTCGGAGCGTGGACGCTGCTATTGTTGCTCTGAGACAACACACCATGAGCGTGCTCGATGCCGAGCTAGCTAAGGTGCATAACCAGTACGGGTGCACCGCAGCAACTGAACAGCTTGAACTGGCAATGCGCCGCATGGTCAAGTCCCTCTTGCACACCCCGACCGTCCGCGCCCGTGATATGGCGCGTCAAGGGCGGGTGGATGATTATGTAGCGGCCCTCAAGGCCCTCTATGGTATCGAGGTGCAAGAGACCTCCGAAGAGGCTGAACCCCAAACTGACGCCTCCTAGGTAAGCGGCACCCAAACTGCCGTGCCCCCGTCCGCTCACCGTCCCAAAGGTCCGGCCGTAAATGACTACTACGCTAGGTGCACCCCACCCCGCCAGTAATGATGACTCCATCGACCCCTCAGGTGCTAGCCGTCTACCCAAAGAGCTACGCCGCCAACAACTCATCGGAAACGCCGTGCGTGTTTTCGCAGCCCAGGGCTATCACGCCACCACCATGGACCATATTGCCGCAGCCTCGCAGGTGACTAAACCGGTGCTCTACCAGCACTTCACCGGCAAACGCGACCTCTACCTGGCTGTGCTTGATGAACAAATCAAGACCCTCATGAACCAGTTGTTGCACCCTCTCTATGCCACTGAGGTTAACCGTGAACGGGTGCAGGGGGTCATCGGTGCTTTCTTCAGTTTTGCCCGCAAGAATGTGGCTGGCTACCGGCTCATCTTTGAATCCGATATTCGTAACGATTATGCGGTACAAGAACGCACTGATGAGATGCTCAATACCCTGGCCCAGCGCATTGCTGAGGTGCTGGCACCTGAGGCGGGTATGCCCACAGAAGAGGCTCTAATGACGGCCCGCATGCTCACAGGAATGACGCAGTCTGCCGCCCGTATGGTCATTGGCACCGGAGCCTCAGCTCAGCAGCTCAAAACAGCTGAGCGTTCGGTCTTCCGTCTAGCGTGGGGCGGTATATCAGTGATTGACCAAGACTGGCGCTAGGGGCCCTGCTGCTGGTTGGGCTTTAGCCTTCTGTCTCTGTCAGCTCAGACCGAAACCCTGCCCCCTTTCTGGTCTCGCTCACGTAGACTGGTGGGCAGAGACCCCCTGCCGCCGGGTAAGGGACTGATAGGAAGGAATCCTCATGGAAATTAAGATTGGCGTGCTCAATGTACCCAGCCAGGTCGTCATCGACACCGATGAAACCGCCTCAGAGGTACGCGCTAAGGTTGCCGCAGCTCTTGAGCAGGGCGGCATCTTGGAACTGACCGATGCGAAGGGTTCCACTACTCTCGTGCCGGCAGCCAATATTGGTTATGTAGAGCTGGGTGCTGAAACCAAGCACCGCATTGGCTTTGGTATCGGCCAGTAGATGTAGGTTTGATGTAGAGGGTAGGCCCTGGGAGTTTGACACAAAACTCCCAGGGCCGCCTTACTTTTACGGCTCTTGCCGGTAGAATAGAGGAGTTATTTGGTTGCCCGGTCGTACCATCCGTATAGACTCACCTGCCTTTAGCTCTCCTGCCCAACGCCCTGTATGCGTCCTGATGGTGGTTGATAGAGCTTCTTTGTTGCATGAAAACCCACGATCGGCTTCCTCCTTTGCCCCGCGGTGGGGCCTCACTTGAAGGAACATGTTTCGTGACAGACTCTACTACCAGTAAAACTTTCGCCGACTACGGTGTACGCCAAGACATTGCCGATGCCCTAGCAGAAAAGGGCATTACCTCCCCCTTCCCCATCCAGGCGCTAACCCTGCCGGTGGCTCTTTCTGGCCAGGACATTATCGGCCAGGCTAAGACCGGTACCGGTAAGACCCTGGGCTTTGGTCTACCTGCCCTACAGAGCGTAGCGGTCCCGGGTACGCAGGCTTTTGAGCAGCTCCCTACCCCCGGTGCGCCCCAGGCTCTGATTATTGTTCCTACCCGCGAACTGGCGATCCAGGTGGGCGATGATTTGTCGGTTGCCGCCTCAAAATCTGGTGTGCGTGTGAGCACCCTCTACGGTGGCCGACCCTACGACAGCCAGGTTAAGGAACTAGAAAAGGGTGTTGAGCTGATTGTGGGCACCCCGGGCCGACTCATTGACCTGCACCGTCAGAAGTACCTCAACCTCGCCCAGATTAAGATTGTGGTTCTTGATGAGGCCGATGAGATGCTTGATTTAGGCTTCTTACCCGATGTGGAGCGTCTTCTTTCTGCTGTGCCTGAGGTCCGCCAGACCATGCTCTTCTCAGCAACCATGCCCGGGCCGGTGCTCACCATGGCCCGCCGTTATATGAGCCGCCCCATGCATATTCGCGCCGAATCTGGTGAAGAAGAGACCATGACTAAGGCCTCGATTCGCCAGGTTATTTACCGGGCCCACCCCCTGGATAAGGACGAACTCGTTGGCCGTATCCTGCGTGCTGAGGGCCGGGGCCGCACCGTCATTTTCACAAAGACTAAGCGCTCAGCCGCTAAGCTTTCTGATGAGCTGATGGCTCGCGGTTTTGCCGCTGGCGCTATCCACGGTGATTTGAACCAGGGTGCCCGTGAGCAGGCTCTGCGGGCTTTCCGCAACGGCAAGGTCGATATTTTGGTGGCGACCGATGTGGCTGCCCGTGGTATTGACGTTGAGGATGTCACCCACGTCATTAACTACCAGTGCCCTGAGGATGAGAAGACCTACTTGCACCGTGTGGGCCGCACCGGCCGCGCCGAAAAAGAAGGTACCGCTGTGACCTTGGTGGATTGGGAGGACGTCCCCCGCTGGAAGCTCATTAACAAGGCCCTGGAGCTGGGTGTTGATGAGCCTGTTGAGACCTATTCTTCGTCCCCCCACCTCTATTCTGATTTGGGGATTGCTAAGGGAACTAAGGGGCGTCTGCCTAAGGAAGAGCGCACCGCAGCCGGTTTGCAGGCTGAAGAGACTGAGGATTTTGGTGGTGCTCCTTCGCGTCAGAAGCGGCAGGACCGTGGCGGGCGCGGTGAGCGAGGCGAACGCGGTGAGCGCCGCGGACGTTCTGGCTCACGTTCTTCGCGCCGTGATGGTGCCCGTTCAGGCGGCGAGGCCCGTAAGGAGAAGCCTGCTGCCCATAAGGGTGAAGCCGGTGAGGGCGGGGCTCAGCCGCGCCGCCGCCGTACCCGCCAGGGTGAAGGCCAGGTTGCTGGGCAGAACCGTCCGCGCCGCCGCCGTACCCGCCGGGTAGAAGGCGGCGAGAGCTAGGCTCTTTCCCCCTCCCCTAGTAAGGGGCACAGGCCTGGGCCACCGTAACAGGTGGCCCAGGTTTCTTCTTTCTCTTAGCGGGTGGCGCGGGCCTGGCCTTCAGCGTAACCTGCACCTGACTGGATACCCACCACGGCCCGCTGGGCAAACTCTTCAAGACTGGCGGCACCAGCATAGGTGAAGGATGAGCGCACGCCAGAGATAATCGAGTCAATCTGATCTTCCACGCCTCCGCGCCCCTCAGGCAGGTAGATGCGGGCTGAAGAGATGCCCTCTTCAAACATTTCCCGGCGGGCCTTCTCAAAGGCCTCGGTCTTAGAGTTGCGGTTAATCACGGCACGGCGGGAGGCCATGCCGAAGGACTCCTTATAAAGGCGCCCGTCGACGTCCTGTATGACATCGCCAGGTGATTCGTAGGTGCCAGCGAACCAGGAGCCCACCATGACGTTAGAGGCCCCTGCGGCCAGGGCTAGGGCAACATCGCGGGGGTCCTTGATGCCGCCGTCCGCCCACACGTGCACGCCCAGTTTCTTCGCTTCAAGAGCACATTCTAGGACGGCAGAGAACTGGGGGCGCCCCACACCGGTCTGCATGCGGGTGGTGCACATGGCACCGGGGCCCACACCAACCTTGATGATATCTGCCCCAGCTTCTGCCAAATCGCGCACGCCCGCTGCGGTCACCACGTTACCGGCAGCAACCGGGACCGCCGGGTTAAGGGCCTTGACCTTTTTCAGGGCCTCAATCATGGTTTCTTGGTGGCCGTGGGCGGTATCAACTACCAGCACATCGGCACCGGCCTCTATCAGGGCAGCAGCGCGGCCAGCAACATCACCGTTAATGCCGATAGCCACACCAATACGGAGCCTGCCCTGGGCGTCTGTGGCCGGTGTGTAGAGGCTGGCGCGCAGGGCAGCTGCGCGGGTGAGCACACCCACCAGCTTGCCCTCGGCATCTACAACGGGGGCGACCTTGCGAGATTTTTCGTGCAGAATATCGAAGGCTTGGCGCGGGGTGACTGTATCAGGCAGGGTGAGCAGCTCGGTGCTCATCAAATCTTCAACCTGGTCAAAGTTATCTGCCCCGCGCAGATCCTTGGGGGTAATCACGCCAATAGGGCTCTGGCCATCAACAACGATAGCGGCCCCGTGGGCGCGTTTAGGTAGCAGGTGGCGCACATAGCCTGCGGTGTGGTGGGGCTTGACGGTAATAGGGGTGTCAAAGACCAGGTGGGAGTTCTTCACTTCCTGTATGGTGTGGGCGACGATCTCAGCGGGGACGTCCTGGGGGATGATTGCGATGCCACCGCGCCGGGCAACGGTTTCAGCCATGCGACGGCCAGATACGGCGGTCATATTGGCAATGACCAGGGGGATGGTGGTGCCGGTTCCGTCTGCGGTGGAGAGGTCTACGCTCATGCGGGAACCTACCGCAGATCGAGAGGGAACCATAAACACGTCGTTGTAGGTCAGATCGGTGGCCGGAGTCATACCGTTGAGAAACTTCATACCCTCAAGTCTAGGTGGTGCACTCCCCCACAAGCTGTTTGTTTGCTTTGAGCATGTTACTGGGCCGATTTCTGCCGCAGCTGCTGGGAGAGTTCTCTGATACGGTCCACCGTCTCTTGGGGGGTGGTGTTTTCACCCAGACGATTAGGCTTACCTGCCCCGTGATAGTCAGAGGAGCCAGTAACCAGCAGCTGGTGTTCGGCCGCGGTCTTCAAAAGCCAGGCGCGCCCTTCAGGGGGGTTATCCCGGTGGTAGACCTCAAAACCTGCCAGGCCGGCATCAATCATGGCATAGATGGTCTGGTCGCTCGCTATTTTTCCGCGGGAGGACGCCTTGGGGTGGGCCATAACCGGCACGCCCCCTGCCGCCCGCACCAGCTCCACAGCTCGCACCGGGTCAAGAGCGTAATGGGATACATAATACTTGGAGCGGGTCGTCAAAATAGTCTCGAAAGCCTCAGAGCGGTTACTCACAACCCCCAGCACCACCAGGGCATCGGCAATGTGCGGACGCCCCACGGTAGCACCCTCATGCACCTGCTCCTGCACTATCTCCCAGGTCACCGGGTAGTCCTCAGCTAGCCTCTCAACCATGCGCTGGGCCCGGCCCAACCGGGAGTCACGGGCACGACCAATCTCAGCTAAAAGAGCTTCATCGGTCGGGTCATGAAGGTAAGAGAGAAGATGAATACTCACCCCCTGAGCCGAACAGGAGATTTCCATGCCGGGCAGAAAATCTAGCCCCAGGCCACCGGCTGTTTCTGCGGCCTCAGCCCAGCCTGCGGTGGTGTCATGGTCGGTGAGGGCAAAACCGGTCAGCCCTGCGGCAGCAACATCAGCTACCAGTTCAGCTACCGGCTGGGTTCCATCAGAAATACGGGAGTGGGTGTGCAGGTCGTACATACCACCAGGTTACCTTCGCCAGGCCCCCAATAACAGGCACTAGCTAGCACCGCCGCCCCGCCTTGCGCTAGACGCACCGTTAACCGGCTCACTAGACTGGTAGGCATGACTACTAGCAATAAGACCCCCACCCCAGGAGATGACCAGCCTATTGAAGAGCGCGTCACCAACCGCTCTGCTGCTCCTACTTCCAGCGCTTTTACTGAATTTATGGCAGCTAACTGGGCGCCGGCGTCCGACCAGGTCCCTGCCCGGGCCCGCGTAGCTGACTTCGCAGCCCAGCGCCGCGCCAAAATCTCTGCGGCCTTCCCCGGCGAGCGCCTGGTGCTACCTGCTGGCCCTTTGAAGGTGCGTTCGAACGATACTGACTACCGTTTCCGCCCGCACTCAGCCTTTGCTCATCAGACTGGCCTGGGGCTAGACCATGAGCCCGATGCGGTACTGGTTTTTGAGCCGGTTGAAGAGGGTCAGGGGGATCAGGGTTCTAACCATGAGGTTACCCTCTATTTCCGCCCCTTGGCGGGCCGTGATACTGAGATGTTCTACCGCGACCCCCGCTATGGTGAGTTCTGGGTTGGCCCCCGCCCTACCCTCGAGTCGCTGGGTGCTGAGTATGGGCTACGCACCAGGGATCTTTCTGAACTGGAGGTAGCAATTACTAAGAATGCCGGGCATCAGGTCCTGGGTGGGGTTCGTATCCGTCTGGTTCGTGATGTGGATGTGAATGTTGATGCCCTGGTTGATACCTCTCGTTACAATACCGCTGTTGATTTAGAGGAGTCAGATAAGCTCGATGCTGCCCTAACTGAGGCTCTTTCTGAGGCGCGCCTGGTGAAGGATGAGATTGAGGTGGAGAATCTTCGCCGCTCGGTAGGTTTCACCATTGAGGGTTTTGCTGAGGTTGTCAAAGCTCTACCTGCGGCTCGTGCCCACCGTCGCGGTGAGCGTGTTGTTGAGGCCGCTTTTTTCGCTAAGGCCCGTGTTGAAGGCAATGACCTGGGCTATGACACTATTGCCGCTTGCGGTAACAACGCCACTATTTTGCATTGGATTCGTAATAACGGCACTGTTGATGAGGGTAAGTTGCTGCTACTGGATGCCGGTGTTGAAGATGACACCCTCTACACGGCCGATATTACCCGTACCTTGCCAGTGAGCGGTAAGTTCTCCCCGGTTCAGGCTAAGGCCTACAATATTGTGCTTGAGGCAGCTGATGCAGCGTTTAAGGCTGCGGTGCCGGGTAAGAAATTCCGTGAGGTTCATGAGGCTGCTATGCAGGTTCTGGCGGCCCGTTTGCATGAGTGGGGTCTGTTGCCTGTCTCTGCTGAGGTTTCCCTTTCAGCTGAGGGTGGCCAGCACCGCCGTTGGATGCCCCACGGCACCAGCCACCATTTGGGTCTTGATGTGCATGACTGCGCCCAGGCTAAGAAGGAGCTCTACATGGAGGGCACCATTGAGCCGGGTATGGTTTTCACCATTGAGCCGGGCCTTTATTTCAAGGAAGAGGATTTGGCGATTCCTGAGGAGTTGCGCGGTATGGGCATCCGCATTGAGGACGATGTGCTCATTACCGAGGAGGGTAACGAGAACCTCTCAGCTGCCCTGCCTCGCACCGTTGAGGGTATCGAGGCCTGGATGGCTGAGAACTCCCGCCCTGAGAGCGCTCACCGCACTGACCACAGTTAACCAGATAACCGCGAGGACAGTTAGGCCTTAGGGGCACCCTGCTACTGGGTTTTTTCGTTCTCTGCTCTGTGGGGTGCCTTGCGGATAGTTGCCTCAAATTCTTCGGGGGTTTCCACGCGTAGACCGTATTTACCAGCAGCCTTTGAACCGTCGCGGTTGGTTTCGGCTGGGGGCACAAAGGCGGGGGCGGAGGTGCCTTCTGGGGCGGCAGGGCCCTGAGAATTCTGAGACGACTGAGATTGCTGGGGTGCCTGAGACGGCCGGGGCGACTGGGGCTGCTGGGCCGCGTAGCCCTGGGGGTTAGCCTGGCTCATACCGGGGTGGATGTAGGGGCTTGAGGTCTGCCCCTTCTGGGGCCCCTGCTGGGCGAAGGGGTGAGCTGCTGGCCCGTGCACCCCGCTGTGGGTGTCAGTGGGCTGCACCGTGACGCGCAGTAGGTGGCGGGCAGCTTGAGCGGTGGCGGGGATGGCCATGAGGTCAAAACGCTGGGGGAGCATCTGGCTGCGGGTGCGGATGCCCCGGCCCTTGCTGCGGGAGGCTACGAAAATGGAGTAGATGATGCAGAAGGCAATAGCCAGGGGCACGATACTTAGAAGATTAGCCAGAATGGAGGTCTGGGTAATCACCGCGTTGAAGAGAGCAACGAGGGCACCAAGACCAAGACCCTGAATAACCCCGCCCAGGGCTGCCCTGGGGTAGGTGGCTTGGCCGGTGACGTAATCAATCTGCTGCACATCGTGGCCCACGATGAAGAGGGAATGCACCGGGAATTTCTGGCTAGCAAGGAATTCGATGGCCTTAGTCACCTCTTTACGGTCGGTGAAGGTTGCAACGAGTTCACCAGGGGGCAGGTGGGCGCCGTCGGCCATGGCCAGGGCAGGAGGTGCTTTGAGTTGATTCATGTCCCTATTTTTTCTTATTGGGCAGGGAGTTTGCTAGGAGCGCGCCGGTGTATCGCCACAGGTGAACTCTCAAGGCGGTTAGATGAAGGTTCGGTTTTTCTCAGTGGCAGGTGTGGGCTGAGGCAGGTACCCTTGATAACTGTGAGTAGCGTACCGAACAAGATTTTTATTGCCCGCCTTTTGGGCCTAGACGTTTTTGACCCCCACGGTGACCGCCTGGGCCGTCTGCGCGATGTTGTGGTGCTTAAAAGCGGGTTTACCCAGTTCAGTGCGGTGGGCCCTTTAGCTAAGCTCAAAGAGCCGGTCGTGGTGGGCATCGTCATTGAAATTTTGGGCAAGAAACGTATTTTTGTTCCCATGACGCGGGTGACCAGCATCGATTCTACCCAGATTATTTTGACCGGCCTGGTCAATCTGCGCCGCTTTGAGCAGCGCGGCTCTGAGGCGCTGGTGGTCGGTGAGCTCTTTGACCGTAAGGTGCAGTTGCGTGATGGGTCAGGCCTAGCCCAAATTGAGGACGTTGCCATGGAGCAGCGCCGCAACGGCGACTGGTTCATCTCAGAGCTCTTCATCTCCCGCGGCCACGCCAGTTTGATGCGCCGCCGCAAGGAAACCCTGATTGTGGACTGGGATGAGGTCATTCTCTCCACCGACTTTGAACCCCAGGCTGCTACCGCCTTCGTGGCAAGCCATGAGGACTCTAACCCCGCTGACCTGGCAGATGCTATTCACGAGATGCCAGATAAGCGCATGGTTGAGGTGGCCCAGGAGCTTCAAGATGAGCGTCTGGCAGATGTGCTGCAGGAGCTACCTGAGGACGACCAGGTGCAGATCCTCTCCCACCTTGAGGTGGAGCGCGCCGTCAACGTCCTTGAAGAGATGGAACCCGATGACGCAGCCGATCTGCTCGGTGAGCTAACAGATACTCAGCGTGAAGAGCTGCTGACCCTCATGGACCCGGAAGATTCGGACGATGTGCGCCGTCTTCTGGAGTATGAGGAAGGCACAGCCGGTTCGCTCATGAACCCGGTCCCTATTATTCTTTCTCCCGAAGCGACCGTGGCTGAGGCCCTGGCTCATATCCGTCAGGAAGAAATTTCCCCTGCCATGGCAGCGGCGGTGGTGGTCACGCGTCCGCCGCTTGAAACCCCTACCGGTAAGTACCTGGGCATTGTGCACATGCAGCGTTTGCTGCGCCACTCCCCCAGCGAGCAGGTGGGCAATATTATTGATACGTCCATTGAGCCGGTAACTGATGCTGCCAGCATTGAAGAAGTCGCCCGAGTGTTGGCGACCTACGACCTCACTATTATCCCGGTGGTCAACGATTTTGACCGTCTGGTTGGTGCGGTCACTGTGGATGACGTGCTCGATGAGATGTTGCCTGATGACTGGCGCACCTATGACGATGGAACCCCGATTCGAAAGGTAGGCCGCCGCTTTGAGTGAGGCACGCGAGCGCGATGAATCAGCGCAGACTCTAGGGACCCCCCAGCAGAAGAAGCGTCGGCCGCTTTTTCAGCTCAGCCCTAACCCTGATGCTTTCGGTCAGATGACCGAGAAGATTGCGCGTTTTATGGGTACCCCGCAGTTTTTGCTGTGGATGACCGTTTTTTGTGCCCTCTGGTTGGGGTGGAATACTCTGGCCCCGGAGGGTATGCAGTTTGATCCGCGGTCGCTGAACTTTACCCTGCTGACCTTGATGCTGTCTTTGCAGGCCTCTTATGCTGCTCCTCTTTTGCTGTTGGCGCAGAACCGGCAGGATGACCGTGACCGTGTGGTTGCCCGCCAGGACAGGCAGCGCGATCAGCGGAATCTGGAGGAGACAGAGTATCTGACCCGTGAGATCGCCTCTTTGCGTATTACTTTGCGTGAGGTTGCTACCCGTGACTTTGTGCGCGGGGAGATGCGCGACATTATGGAGGAGCTAGCTGAGGTGCAGCGCCGCCAGGAGGAGCTTTTTACTCGGGCTGAGTCTTTGGCGGCTAAGGCCAATGAGCTTGAGGTTTCTGAGAATGCCGCGGCCTTTGACCCTCATGCGGCTCAGCCGGTTACCAGTGCTTTTGATGTGCTCAGTGATGAGCACCCGAAGATGCGTAAGAAGAAGAAGGTTAAGGACATCGACCGCTCCTTCGAGTAGGCGGTTTACCCTATGCAGACATCACATGTGAATGAGGAGCTCCTAGCGGCCCTTGCAACTGTTATTGACCCTGAGCTGCGCCAGCCTATCACTGAGCTGGGTATGGTTGATCGGGCTGAGCTGGCTGGCTCTGTGGCTCATATCAGGGTGCTCCTGACGGTTGAGGGTTGCCCTTTGCGTTCGACCATTGAGGCGGACGTCCGCGCTGCTGTTTCTGCCCTGGGGCAGGTGAGCGAGGTTGAGCTTGAGATGGGGTTTATGAGCCCTGATCAGCGGGCTGCTTTGCGTCAGTGCCTGGGCCACACCAAGCAGAACCCTTTTACGACCCCTGGTTCGCTCACCCGTGTTTTTGCGGTGGCTTCTGGTAAGGGCGGGGTGGGTAAGTCTTCTGCCACTGCTAACCTGGCTGCGGCCTGTGCCTCTATGGGCTTGAGTGTGGGGATTGTTGATGCCGATGTGCACGGTTTTTCAATTCCGGGGCTGCTGGGCATCACCGCTGGCCCGACCCGCATGGACGATATGATCATTCCTCCGGTGCTGGAAGCTCCTACAGGTGGCGGGGTGATTAAGGTGATTTCTATTGGCATGTTTGTGAAGCCTGATCAGCCTGTTGCCTGGCGTGGGCCTATGTTGCACCGGGCTTTAGAGCAGTTCTTGACTGATGTGCATTTTGGGCATCTTGATGTGCTTTTCCTTGATTTGCCCCCGGGCACCGGTGATATTGCTATTTCCATGGCCCAGCTTTTGCCTCATGCTGAGATTCTTCTGGTTTCTACCCCCCAGTTGGCGGCTGTGGATGTGGCGCAGCGGGCTGGTACCTTGAGTGTGCAGACCGGGCAGAAGGTGATTGGGGTGCTAGAGAATATGGCGGCTTTGCAGTTGCCTGATGGTAGCAGTCTGCCGCTTTTTGGTGAAGGTGGTGGGGCTCTGCTGACGGAGTCTTTGGGTAAGGCCCTGGGCTATGAGGTGCCCTTGTTGGGGTCTGTGCCTTTAGAGGTTGCCTTGCGTGAGGGTGGGGACGCTGGCACCCCGGTTGTCTGGGGTGCCCCTGAGACAGCGGCGGCCCAGGAGCTGGTAAAAATCGCCCGGGCTTTGACTCACCGCCCGCGCGGGCTTGCCGGTGCTTCTTTGCCTTTTACTGTCTAGCCCAGCTCATAGGGAGTGCAAAAATCTCAAAAGGACCGCATCATGGATGCGGTCCTTTTGTAATAAGCCCCCCCCTTTAGCTTCTAGGGCTGGGTAAGTGTTTAGGTGGCTTCGGTATCGAAGGGGGCCCAGGCGCCCTGGGGTAGGCGGGAGCTGACCGATGCGGCCGGTGTAGCAGCGGCTTTAGCTTCAAGTTCCTTACGGCGTTCTTCTTCGTCTTCAGCGAAGGCCTCGCGCACAATGACGCGGGGGTCGTACTGGCGGGGGTCGTACTGGCGCCAGTTGATGTCGCCCAAATCTGGGCCCAGGGTTTCTTTCAGGTCATCTTTGGCGTCAAAAGCCATGCGACGCGCCCATTTGATAAATTCTTTGAGCTGCTGGGCATACTCGGGCATACGTTCTGGCCCGATGACGACAAACACCAGGATCGCTAGAACAATAAATTCGAGGCCGCTAATTCCAAACACACAAAGAGATTACCAGTTCAGCCCGGGTGTTCGCCCATAAAACGGGTGGGGTTGATTAAGATGTTTCCAGAATCATTACCGCGCGCGCTCATGTGAAGGTGAAGTATTAGGTGAATACTCAGGAACAAACTCGAAGCTGGGTTTATGCTGAAGAGTTCCCCCTGGAGGCTGAAGCTGTGGCTTCTGCCCGGGCTCAAGCCGAACGACTGGATGCTACCCCTGTGGCCCCGTCGGTAGCTTCACTGCTCACAGTGCTAGCTGCTGCGACCAAGGCCCAGCATGCGGTAGAGATTGGGTGCGGGGCCGGTGTCGCCACCGCAGCCCTGGTGATGGGTTTAGCCCCCGGCGCTGCGCTCACAGCTATTGATATTGATTCAACCCGCTGCCAGGCTACCCGGTCTTTGCTGGCAGCGAGTGGCCTTGATGCTAGCCACCGGGTGCGCGTCATTACCGGGGACGCTGCGGCGGTACTGCCCCGCCTGTCGGCGGCCTCGTATGATTTAGCTTTTATTGATGCAGGTAGCCAGCTAGCTGAACAGCTAGTTTATGACACGCTAGCCCTCTTAGAGCCCGGTGGGCTACTGATTTTGCATGACCCGCTGGTGGGTGGGGCTGTGGCTAACCCTACTGCCCGTGACGCTATCACTGTTTCGGTACGCACCGTCTTGCAGGAGGTAGCAGCCTGCACCGCTGATGTTTTTGTGTCTCTAATCCATGCAGGTGAGGGCCTTTACCTGGTCTATAAACGCTAAAAGCCCCCGCCGTCACCCGGTAGGGGTTATAGGCAGGGGCTGAGGCCTAGGGCGCAGGGCCTAGGAGGGCTAAGGTCTAAGAGTGTTAAGGTTTAGACGTTTTCGACGCAGGCGCGGATGGCTTCAACTTCTTCTTCGGTGATGTCAAGAACCAGTCGGCCGCCACCTTCAACGGGAATGCGCATGACGATGCTGCGCCCTTCGCGCACGATTTCGAGGGGGCCGTCGCCGGTGCGAGGTTTCTGAGCTGCCATCTTGGTTCTCCTTCAATGAGGTTGGTCTGCGGTGGCCCGGCATCTGCTGCCAGTTCTACCTTCTTATCATCATAGTGCTTAGTTGGCTTACTTCTAAGTTTTTCGTGAAAACTTGCAGGTTTAGGGCGGGTAGTCCCCACCACCGGGTAGTTGCTTCCAGTGCCAGAGCCAGCCAACCCAGCCAAATTGTAGGGTTGCCCCACTGATAATCAGCAGCCAACGGTAGGCCCGCGAAGCTGAGAGAGCCACCAGGGGCAAGAGGAGGGGGAAGAGAGGTAAGAGCAGGCGGAAGGTGGATGACTGGGGGTTGAAGAAGGCCAGCATGTAGAGTGCGTAGGCTGCACACCAGGTAATGAGAGCTGGGTGGAGCACCCGCCTGGTCACAGGGGCTGATAAGCACAGCAGGTAGAGTAAGAGCAGTAAGAGCAGGACGAGTGGCCCCAGCACCTGCCCCAAATACAGTTGGCTTTGGGTAAGCCAGGGCACAAAGGGTAGTACGTTTTCGCCGCCTGCCCGCCAGGCTGCTTCGGTGGCGGTGTAGGCGTCCATACGCCCGGTAGCGGCCCAGGCAAGAGCCGGGTGAATGAAGGCAAAAGCGCAGACAGCCAGGGCAGAGGCTAGCTGCAGACCGGTTGAGCGCAGAGCCCGCAGAAAACCTTGCTCCCTTGCTTGAGCACCCCAGCAGATGAGCCACCAGAGGCCCACAGCGGCGCCCAGGGGCACCCCCACGGGGCGAGAGAGGGCAGCACCTAGAGCCGGAATCAGCAGCAGGAGGTAGCGTTGCTGCACCAGCCAAAAGAGGGCCCAGGCCAGGAAGAAAAGGCCGGTGGCCTCGGCGTACCCTGTTTGTAAGATGGGGGCGATGGCGCAGAAGCTGACGGCGGCAGTTGCCCAGAGGGCTGTTGTTTCCACTTCGCTTGTGGGTGCCCTGTCTGTGTGCGCCTCGATTGTGTGTGCCCCGCCTGTGTGTGCCCCGCCTGTATGCCTACCGGCGCGCTGGCCCGTCACGGCCTGCCCGCCCCGGCACTGGTTGGTATCAAGGGTGAGTGCCAGTCTTCGAGTGCGCAGGCTGGCCTCAAAAAGCCGGTAGATCATCCAGGCTGCCCCGAACCCGAAAAGAAGCGAGATGGTAGGGGCAAGAACCTGGTAGTCCAGGCCGGTTAGCCTGCTGATAGTGCCGCTGATAAAAGGGTAGAGGGGGTAGAAGGCCCACTCGTTTTGAGCCACCTGGCCGCTAGCCCCCACCGGGAGCACACTGGGGTAACCGTGGTCAGCTATCTTGGCGTACCAGTCCGCATCCCAAATAGTGACGAACTCCAGGTAGCCCATGGAGGTGTTCTTCCAGGGGCTATAGGTCTGGTGCAAGCCCACCGTCGAAAAGATAAACCAGCCCCAGATTCTACTGGCAGCGTAGATGAGGGCCACCCGTAGGGCAAGAGGCAGGGAGGCAAAGAAGAAGGCAAACCGGCTGGCGTTCACGTTCAGGGCTACAGCGGCGTGCTCAAGCACCCGGCCTTTCACAGGGGCAGGCGGACGCTCCACTGACGGACGCTCCACTGGCCTAGCCTTGCCCATCTGAGCTAGGTGCGGCGTCCGTACCCTGAGAGCTCTGAGACTCCTGCGAGCCCTGAGAGCCTTGAGAGACCTGCCCCAGGGCCTCAAGTTGGGCCCGCAGGCGGCTGTTTTCAGCAATGACTTGAGCAAGCACCCCATCAACCTCATCACGGTTATACCCTAACGCTGATGTGGCAAAACGCACCCGACCCAGCTCAGCTGCGTCCGGACGTTCCGAAAGAATCACCGGCGGCTCAGCGGCAGGAACCAGCGCCAGACCGTCTTGGCTCAGCGCATCCAGCACCTTACGCGCCGGAACTAAGCGATCTGTGCCCAGCACTGCACAGGCAACAGTCACCACCGCCAGCACCATAAAAGTCACTGCAACTAGCAAATAATTCATACCGTCCTCCCACCTGGGCCAAAGCTCCCGCCCGGCACCAGCGAACACACCAAACAAAGATGACTGCAAAAACCACACCCCGCGTAACAAGTTATTTACCGTACAGGGAGTAAGGTAAGCACATATACCATTTGGTTTGTGCCACAGCACCTCAATGCTACCGGCGCACGCACTGAATCCACCATACGAGAGGAAGCCCAGTGACTACTAACGCACTGGTTCAACTCACCCATGTGAACAAGCACTACGGTGAGAACCACGTCCTCAAGGACATCAACCTTTCCATCGGCAAGGGCGAAGTTGTCGTCTTGCTCGGCCCCTCAGGCTCCGGCAAGTCCACCCTCTGCCGCACCATCAACCGCCTAGAATCCATCACCGACGGCACCATCACCATCGACGGCAAAAACCTGCCCGAAGAAGGTAAAGAGCTAGCCAACCTGCGCGCAGAAGTCGGCATGGTCTTCCAGTCCTTCAACCTCTTTGCCCACAAAACCATCCTGGAAAACGTCACCCTAGGCCCCCAGAAGGTCCGCGGCATGAACAAGACTGCCGCTGAAGAACTGGCCATGAGCCTGCTCAAAAAGGTCGGCGTTGATAACCAGGCCTCTAAGATGCCCGCCCAGCTCTCCGGCGGTCAGCAGCAGCGCGTAGCCATCGCCCGCGCCCTGGCCATGAAGCCCAAGGTCATGCTCTTTGACGAGCCCACCAGCGCCCTGGACCCCGAAATGGTCAACGAAGTACTCGACACCATGGTCTCCCTAGCCCGCGAAGGAATGACTATGATCGTAGTCACCCACGAGATGGGCTTTGCCCGCAAGGCAGCAGACCGCATCGTATTCCTGGCCGACGGTGAAATCGTCGAAGAAGCCACCCCCGATCAGTTCTTCACCAACCCCCAGTCAGACCGCGCCAAGGACTTCCTCGGCAAAATCCTGGGCCACTAAGGGGACGGTCATACCATGAACTTCTTACCTACCACAGCAAAGGTCGGCACCCTAGCGGCCCTGCTCGCCACCGGCGTCCTGGCCTTCTCCGGCTGCACCGCATCCGGTAGCGAAGACACCATCCGCATCGGTATCAAATACGACCAGCCTGGCCTGGGCTACCAAGACGGACGCGACTACACCGGCTTCGACACCGACGTAGCCCGCTACGTCGCCGCTGAATTAGGCTACTCAGAAGACCAGATCGAATGGGTAGAGGCCCCCAGCTCCAACCGCGAAAACATGCTCACCAATAACCAGGTAGACATGATTTTTGCGACCTACTCCATCACCGAAAAGCGACTCAAAACCGTCGACTTCGCCGGGCCCTACTTCGTCGCTGGCCAGGACCTTCTGGTACAGGCAGATAACACCGACATCACCGGCCCCGAATCTCTTGCCGGGAAGAACCTGTGCTCTGTCACCGGCTCAACCAGCGCCAAAAAGATTCAAGACAACTACTCATCAGAGGTTCAGCTCGTTCAGCAGAACTCCTACTCTGACTGCGTCGTTGCCCTCAACGCTGGCATGGTCGATGCTGTCACCACCGATGACATCATCCTGGCAGGTCTAGCCTCCACCAAGGCCAACCAGGGCGAACTCAAACTCGTCGGGCACACCTTCTCCACCGAAAACTACGGTGTCGGCCTGCCCAAGGGCTCCGACAAATGCGCCGCCGTCAATGCGGCCATCAACAAGATGGTCGAAACCGGCGCCTGGGAAGAAGCCATCCAAAAGAACGTAGGTGCCGCTGACTACACCTACAACGCCGAGCTGAACCCGCCCGTCCTCACCGAAGCCTGTGCCACTGTTGACCCCAAGTAAGGCCACAGGGCACAGTGCCCCCTCTCTACACCACCATCTTTCAACTACCGGAGGCTTTCATGTCGTTCTCTGAACAGCTCTCCACGCTCTTTGCCACCTACGACGTCATCGGCGCCTTCTGGACCAACGTCCAGCTGACCTTCTGGGCAGCTATCGGATCCTTCGTCCTTGGCTCCATCTTGGCACTCATGCGTATCTCGCCCGTGCCTTCCCTACGCTGGGCGGGCACCGCCTACGTACATCTGGTCCGCAACACCCCGCTGACCATCCTGATGACTCTGGCAATCTTGGGCGTGTGGACCCAGTTCCAGCTCTCACTAGCAACTAGCTTTGAGTGGAACTTCTTTATCTACGCCGTCATCGTCCTTGCCATCTACCACGCGGCCTTCGCCTGTGAAGCCATCCGCTCAGGCGTTAACACCGTACCTGTCGGCCAGGCTGAGGCAGCCCGCGCTATCGGTCTTAGCTTCCTGCCCACCGCCCGCTACGTGATCTTCCCGCAGGCTTTGCGCGGCTCCATCACTCCCCTGGGTAACACCCTGATCGCGCTGGCCAAGAACACTACCGTAGCCACCGTCGCCTCAGTCGCTGAGGCCTCAGGCATGATGAAATCCATGATTGAGTTCAACTCAGACCTGATCTTCATGATCTTCTTCGTCTTCGCCATGGGCTTTGTGATTATTGTTGTCCCCATCGGCCTACTAACCACCTGGGCCTCTCGTAAACTGGCGGTGAAGCGATGAGCAAGCGTATGACCTCAACCTCGGTCCTCTTTGACCTACCCGGCCCCAAGGCCCGCGCCCGCACCCGCATCTTCAACATCGTGGCAATTCTGCTCCTGGCAGTAGGTGCCGCTTACGTGATGATGGTGATGAACCGTCAGGGCCAGCTAGAAGCCGAGAAATGGACCTCCCTCTTCTCCGGTAACCTCTGGGTCAACTACATTCTGCCGGCCCTCTGGAAGACCCTCTCAGCCGCACTTATTTCTGTAGTGACCTCGGTAGCTTTCGGTCTTTTCTTTGGTCTAGCCCGTCTCTCCCCCAATAAGGCTGTGCGGGCCTTTGGCACCGTGGTCGTGGAATTCTTCCGCGCCGTTCCCGTGCTGATTATGATGATTTTCTTCTGGCTCTTCCTAGGCCAGCTCAACATCTTTGCCCCCTCACAGCTGCCCTTTATCGCTGTTGTTCTAGGTCTGACCCTCTACAATGGTTCGGTCATCGCTGAGCTTCTACGCTCAGGTGTGCAGCAGCTGCCCAAGGGCCAGGGCGAGGCCGGTCTAGCCATCGGCCTAACCCCCTGGAAGGTGCTGACCCTGATTCTGGTGCCCCAGGCGCTCACCGCCATGATGCCCTCCCTGCTCTCGCAGTTCGTGGTTATCCTTAAGGACACCGCCCTGGGTTACATCATCTCCTACCCCGAGCTGCTGGCTGCCGCCCGCCGCTTTGGCTCCGGTGAAGGCAACATTCTGCAGATGCTCCTGCTGGCTGCCCTGATCTTCGTGGTCATCAACTTCGCCCTGACTCTCTTTGCTGAGTGGTTGGCTAAGTACATGAGCTCCCACTCTGATGTGACTATCAAGCACGCCGACGGTGTGCCCGGTGAAGTGGACGAAGCCCGCCCCAAGACCGAGCTGATGTTCAAGATTCCCAAGCACTAGCGTCCGCGCATCTTACCTGGCGCATAGAGGAAGGGCCCCATCATCTGATGGGGCCCTTCCTCTATTTTCTTAGCCGGGGCTGGGCAGGTTTCTTAGGCTGTGCAGGTTTCTTGGGCTGTGTGCAGGCTACAAAGGATTAGGACGCAGTCAGCCAGTTCTCCAGGGCCGCATAGCAGGCGCTCACCTCAGTAGCTTTCACATGCTCATTATCGGTGTGGGCCAGCAGCGCATCACCGGGACCAAAGTTGACGGCAGGAATACCGATTTCGCTAAAGCGGGCAACGTCCGTCCACCCGTACTTGGGCTTAGGCTCCTGCCCTACCGACTCAATCAAGGAGCGAGAAAGTGGGGCATCTAGGCCGGGGCGGGCTGCTGATGAGAGGTCAACGAAGTCCAGCTCGTAGCCCTCAAAGACCTCCTTGAGGTGGGCTACAGCCTCGTCCAGGGTCTTGTTGGGGGCAAAACGGTAGTTGATGTGCACACCTGCCTCATCGGGGATCACGTTACCGGCCACTCCGCCTGAAATTTGCACGGCGCTAAGCCCCTCACGGTAGGCTAGGCCCTCCACCTCGTAGGTGGCTGGCTGGTAGGCGTCCAGGCGCCCGAGTACGTCCGCCATCTTGTGGATAGCGTTCACGCCCTTCCAAGAGCGCCCCGAGTGGGCGGCAACACCGGAGGTACGAATCCAGAAGCGGATGGTGCCGTTGCAGCCACCCTCAATGGTGCCGTCAGTAGGTTCAAGAAGGACCGCGAGCTCAGCATCGGTCAGCTTTTCGCGGTGGTTGCGCATCAGACGGGCCAGGCCGGAGAACTCAGAGGCAACCTCTTCATTGTCATAAAAGACGTAGGTGATGTCATAGCGGGGGTTTGTTAGGCGGGCAGCCAGGGCTAACTGCACGGCCACACCTCCCTTCATATCAACTGCGCCGCGGCCATACAGCACCCGCTGCCCTTCCTCTTCAACCCAGATAGCTGGGACGGTTCCCAAAGAACCGGGGGTACGAGGTAGAGGCACAGTATCCAGGTGCCCGGCCAGTACAATGCGGGTATCTCGGCCTAGGTTAGTTCGGGCGATGATGGAATCGCCGTCGCGGGTTATCTCCAGCCCGCCGATTGTTTCAAGGGCCGCCTGCACGGCGTCCGCTAAACGCACCTCTGCCCCAGAGACAGAATAGACGTTGAGCAGATCTGCGGTGAGGTCTTCAACCGGCTGAGTCAGGTTGAGGACGCTGGGGCCCACATGGGCGAATTCGGCGGCTTGGGTGAGGGTTGGGTTCTTGGTCATAGTTCCACCATACAAGCAGATAGCACAACAAGACACCCTTCTGATTCCGTAGACTAGTGTGTATGACTGAAAATAACACCCGCGTAGCATCCGGTCTGGGCCTGGCCACCGTCGTAGCCTCTGGCGACAACGAAGGCACCGTCCTAGATGTCTGGTACCCCGCCCCCACCCTCACCGACACCGCTGACGACTCTGTAGCAGGCGACCTTGAAGCCCTGGTTGAAGCAGATGAAGACCGCAACGTCGTGCGTGAACTGGTGAACGTCACCATCAACCTTGATGAAGCACCGGCCAACGCAGCGGACGCCTACCTGCGCCTGCACCTGCTCTCTCACACCCTCGTTGCCCCCAACACCATCAACCTTGATGGCCTGTTCGGCAAGCTAACTAACGTTGCCTGGACCAACTTTGGCCCCGTCCTCGCCAGCGAATTCAACACTGTATCTCTCAAGCTGCGTCGCCGCGGTGCCCTGGTGGTTACCCACGTCGATAAGTTCCCCCGCATGATTGATTATGTAGTACCTGCCGGTGTGCGCATCGGTGATGCTGACCGTGTGCGCCTGGGCGCCCACCTGGCTGAAGGTACCACTGTCATGCATGAGGGCTTCGTCAACTTTAACGCCGGTACTCTGGGTGAATCCATGATTGAAGGCCGCATCTCTCAGGGCGTTGTGATTGGCAACGGCACCGACATTGGTGGCGGCGCCTCCACCATGGGAACCCTCTCTGGTGGTGGTACCCAGCGGGTTTCCATCGGCGAGCGCTCCCTGCTCGGTGCTGAAGCTGGCATCGGTATTGCCCTGGGTGATGACTGCGTTGTAGAGGCTGGCCTCTACGTAACTGCCGGTTCCCGTGTGACCCTGCTGGCTAAGGGTAAGGAGCCTCAGATTGTTAAGGCTATGGAGCTTTCTGGCCAGGATAACCTGCTCTTCCGCCGTAATTCAGTAAGTGGTGCTATTGAGGTGCTCCCCCGCGCTAATAACACTGTTGAGCTGAATTCAGCTTTGCACGCTAACGACTAGTAGTTATCTGGCATCGTCGTATGCGGTGTCTTAGCTCTATTCTTTCCTGCCCACCTGGCTAAAACCGGGTGGGCAGGGCCTTTATGCGGGTAAGCTAGAAAGAGCATCAATTATCTACGAGGGGAAAACGTGAAGATTCTCGTTACCGGCGGCGCCGGCTACATCGGCTCACATACTGTACTCGAACTGCTCAAGGCAGGCCACGAGGTAACCGTTATGGATAATCTGGCGAACTCGTCCATGGAGTCCTTAGCCCGCGTTGAAGAGCTCACCGGCAAGACCGTAGAGTTCCATAAGGTTGACCTGCTGGATCTGCCCGCTATGAAGCAGCTTTTTAATCTGGTGAAGCCTGATGCGGTGATTCACTTTGCTGGTTTGAAGGCTGTGGGCGAGTCCGCTGAAAAGCCCCTGTGGTACTACCAGACCAACGTGGCCGGCACCCTCAACCTGCTCTATGCCATGGAAGATGCTGGCTGCCACTCCATTGTTTTCTCTTCATCAGCAACCGTCTACGGTGAGCCTGAGTCCATGCCGCTGGTTGAAAAGATTAACATGGACGCCCAGTCCTGCTACGGCCGCACCAAGGAGCATATTGAAGATATGCTGGTTGACCTTGCAGCCTCAGACTCCAAGTGGAACATTGCCCTGCTGCGCTACTTCAACCCGGTAGGTGCCCATGAGTCCGGCCGTATCGGTGAAGACCCTGCCGGTATTCCCAACAACCTGGTGCCCTTCATCGCCCAGGTTGCTGTGGGTCGCCGCGAGTACCTGAATGTCTTTGGTAACGACTACCCCACTGTTGATGGCACCGGTGTGCGCGACTATATTCACGTCGTTGACCTAGCTGATGGGCACCTCAAGGCCCTGGATTACATCACCACCCATGGGGGGCTGCGCACCTGGAACCTGGGCACTGGTAACGGTTACTCGGTGCTAGAAGTTCTCCACGCTTTTGAGAAGGCTGCCGGTAAAGAGCTGCCCTATAAGATTGTGGACCGCCGCCCCGGCGATGTGGCTGTCTCTTATGCTGACCCCGCTGCGGCTCTTGCCGATTTGGGCTGGTCTGCTACCCGCGACATTGACACCATGGTTCGTGATCACTGGAACTGGCAGAAGAACAACCCCAACGGCTACGAATCCTAGGAGGTAGCGGGGCCCTAGCCCCTGCCTCATACAGTTGAGCCCCGGCGTCCTTACCCTCTTTCAAGGGGGTAGGACGCCGGGGCTCAGTGTTTACCGTGCCAAGGCTAGGGCTCTTTTAGCGCTGGGGGTAGGGGCGCTCAGTTTCACCAATGTAGACCTGGCGGGGGCGGCCGATCTTGCGGTCAGGGTCCTGGATGGCTTCGGTCCACTGGGCGATCCAGCCAGGCAGACGCCCCAGGGCGAAGAGGACGGTGAACATCTGCTCAGGGAAGCCCATGGCCTTGTAAATCAGGCCGGTGTAGAAGTCTACGTTGGGGTAGAGCTTCCGTTCGATGAAGTAATCATCGTTGAGGGCTTTTTCTTCCAGGCGCTTAGCAATTTCAAACAGTTCGTTGTTGCCGCCAATGCTTTCAAGAATCTTATCGGCAGTCTTCTTGACGATGCGGGCGCGGGGGTCGTAGTTCTTGTAGACGCGGTGGCCAAAGCCCATCAGGCGCACGCCGTCTTCCTTGTTCTTGACCTTCTCCATGAAGTCTTCGGGGCTGATGCCCTCGTCCTTAATCTGGTTGAGCATAGCCAGCACAGCCTCGTTGGCGCCACCGTGAAGGGGCCCATAGAGGGCGTTGATACCGGCTGAAACTGAGGAGAACATGTTGGCGTTTGATGAACCAACTAGGCGGACGGTGGAGGTGGAGCAGTTCTGCTCGTGGTCTGCGTGCAACAGCAGCAGCAGGTCGAGGGCCTCAGCGTGGAGGGGGTTGACCTCGTAGTCTTCGGTGGGGAAGCCGAAGCACATGCGTAGGAAGTTCTCGGTGTAGTTGAGGTCGTTGTTGGGGTAGATGGAGGGCTCGCCCTTGGACTTCTTGTAGGCGTAGGCGGCCAGGGTGGGCACCTTGGAGAGCAGGCGGTAGGTGGAGATTTCTACCTGACGGGGGTCAAAGGGGTCAAGGGAGTCAGAGTAGAAGGTGGACATGGCTGAGACGCTAGAGGCGAGCACGGCCATGGGGTGGGCGTCGCGGGGGAAGCCGCGGAAGAAGAATTTGAAGTCTTCGTGCACCATGGTGTGGTGGCGGATCATCTGGTCGAAGTCTTCCAGCTCTTCAGGGCTGGGCAGTTCGCCGAAGATGAGAAGGTAGGCAGCTTCGAGGAAGCTGGACTTTTCTGCCAGTTCTTCGATGGGGTAGCCGCGGTAGCGCAGGATGCCGGCGTCACCGTCGATGTAGGTGATAGCTGACTTTGCATTAGCAGTGTTCATGAAACCGGGGTCGTAGGCTACTTTTCCGGTTTCTTGGAGCATGCCAGCGACGTTGAAAGCACCGTTACCTGCGGTTGCTTCTTCTGTGGGTAGAAGTAGCTCTTTGTCGTCGTAACGTAGCTGTGCTTGGTGGTCAGTCATTGTTGTTCCTCCTAATAAACGAGGCAGCGTACGTGCGAGGCGGGAATCGTAGAAAGGGTGCGGTTTTCCATGTCGGACGGGAAACCGCACCGTGCACGTATGCTTATCATCTATGGTTCACATTACAACAGACTGATGTGCAAGGTCACATTCTTGGCATACTTCAGGTCAGATTACGTTCTTTGGCGACACTCATTTGACATGAGCAATTTTAACTACTCTGAAAGACGAGCAGCAGCGCGGGCGATGTCGTCATCCGAGCCGGTCAGAGCAAGACGAACATAGCCCTCACCTGCGGTTCCATAGAACACGCCGGGGCCAATGAGAAGACCCTTTTCAGCAAAACGCTGCACAGTTGCCCAGGTATCTTCCCCTGCCGTAGCCCACAGGTACAGCCCGGCCTCAGAGTGTTCAACCCTCAAACCAAAACGCTCAACAGCAGGAAGCAGAACCTCGCGGCGGGCCCGGTAGAGGTCCTTCTGAGCCTCAACGTGGGCGTCATCTGTCAAGGCAGCGGTCATGGCCACCTGCACGGGGGCAGGCACAATCATGCCCGCATGCTTACGGGAGTTAACCAGGTTGGCCATGATAGCGGCATCACCAGCAATAAAGGCACCCCGGTAGCCAGCAAAATTAGACTGCTTAGAAAGAGAGTAGGCTGCCAGAACCAGCTCTTGGCTCTTCCCGCAGACGCGGGGGTCAAGAACAGAAGGCACAGACTTTCCACCACGCGAGGCGTCCCATTCTCCCCAGCCCAGCTCTGCGTAGCATTCATCGGAGGCTACCACAGCACCTAAGGCGCGGGCATCCTCCACAATCTTTTTGAGCTCGTCAACATCGCGCACAATACCGGTGGGGTTAGCCGGGGAGTTAATCCATACTAGGCGCACGCGGGCACGGGTGGCCTCATCGAGGTCCTCCAGAGAGTCAGCTGCGACAGGGGTGGCCCCAGCAAGCTGGGCACCGATGTCATAGGTAGGGTAAGCAACAGTGGGGCGGACGACGACATCCCCCTCCCCCAGGCCCAGCAGGAAGGGGAGCCAGGCAACGAGTTCTTTTGAACCAATCGTGGGCATGACCTGGTCGGTGGTCAGACCGGGTACACCGCGGCGGCGGTCAAACCAATCAACAATAGCCTGACGCAGGGTAAGACTACCGTGGGTTGTAGGGTAGCCGTGGGCGTCGGTAGCACCGGCGAGGGCATCACGAATGACAGCCGGGGTAGGGTCAACCGGGGTGCCGATGGAGAGGTTAATGAGCCCCTCTGGGTGGGCTTCAGCAGTGGCCCGGTAGGGGGCCATAGTGTCCCAGGGGTAGTCGGGCAGGTCAAGGCCAAATTCGCGCATAGTGTGCTTTCTATGGGGTTTTACCCCGTATTTAGTCCTGGTTCTGAGGGGGTAGGGCCGCAATCATGGGGGCATCCTTAGCGATGACGCCCAGGCGGGCAGCACCACCGGGTGAGCCAAGGTCGTCAAAGAAGTCAGCGTTAGCAGCGGTGTAGTCTTCCCACTCTTCAGGAACATCGTCCTCGTAGTAGATTGCTTCTACGGGGCAGACCGGTTCACATGCACCGCAGTCGACGCATTCGTCGGGGTGAATGTAGAGGGAACGTTCGCCTTCGTAGATGCAGTCAACGGGGCATTCTTCAACGCAGGCGCGGTCTTTAACGTCGACGCAGGGCTGGGCGATGATGTAGGTCATGAGTGCCTTTCTGGTGGTGACGCACCGGTGCGGGGAGTGTCAGGTAACTGTGCACTAGTGTATCTGCTCACCGGTCTAGGGGCAGATTTTTGTGATGGATGAGATAGCTTGGTGAAGCGGCTTAGCGTTTCTTACGGCGGTACCTGCTGGCACTGACCATGCCAAAGACGCAGGCAAGGAGAGAGCCTAGGGCCCAGATAGTTCCGGCGGTGCCTATGGGGTTACTGGGGTTGATATACACCAGCATTGAAGAGCCCTTGGTGAAAGCAAAAACACCAATGAGGGCAAAGGCGGTGGCCCCCACTAGGGCTGCCGTCCAGTTCTTTTCGGTATGGATAGCAGCCCAGGTTGCGGCAAAGTAGACGGTGAGCAGACCCAGGGCAGCACCCCACGGGATCCAGAGGGCGCTGGTGGGGTACCAGATATGGGCATGGTACATGGTGCCAGCAAAACCAGCGATAATGCCAAGGGCGATAGCAGTGATAGCTGAATTGATGGGGCCAGGGGCTTCCACGTTATCTTCGGGCAAGGCATCCGCTGGTGTTCCAGCCTGGGCAGTTCCCCACAGGAGCCGGTAGGTCTCAGTGGAGTTAATCGGCTGGGGCACCTTGTTGGAGTACTCGAAGGTGGTATCACTCGTAATGGTGATTTGGGTAGCGTGGGCGCGCATGGCTTCGCGCTTACGCTCAATATTGCCCATGATGACAGCCTGCTGGCGGGTATCTTGGGGGTTGGGGTCACCTTCAATACCCCACAGCGCGATAGGAGCGAAAGGGGTGCCCTCTAGGGAGCGGACGGCCGCGTAGGTGGCCTCATAGGTGCGCTTATGATCCGGGTGGCCGTAGCCGCCGTCCGCATCGTAGGTGACAACCACATCTGGTCGAGTATCGCGGATAGCGCTGGCGATAGCGTCCGCCTGAGGTTTAAGAGGCAGGCGGGTCAGGCAGTCATCGGCAGCGGAGGGGTTAGCAATGGCACGCCCATCTGCCCCCCAGGCCATGCCCGAATCACGGTAGCTGGTGCGCTCACCGGGAAGGTAGCTAGAGCCTTCACCTAAGTAGAGGTGATGACGCACGCCCAGGGCTTTGAGGGCCGCAGCAAGCTCACCGTCACGGTATTCGCCCAGGGCATGGCCCCGGTCTGCGTTAGCGGGGTGTGCTGCTTCAAGGTGGCGCAAGGAGGGGTCAATGACCTCACCCATTTCACCGCGGGTCATAGTGAGCAGGTGTACGGTGGCGCCAGCGTCAATGAGGGCACCGATCGTAGCACCGGTAGAGGTGGATTCATCGTCGGGGTGGGCGTGGACGAAGAGCACGGTAGCGTCTTTAGGTTGGAGTCCTTCAGGGATCAGGCTGAAGGTGGCGCTGCTGGTGATAAGCTCACCGGCAACCGGGTAGTGGGGTTGGGCGTCGAGTTCCATGGTGGCGGTTTTCTGCTGGATGCTATTTGGTTCCTAGCAATTTTATCTTTAGTTGCGCCGCTCTGGCTGGGTTTGAATCTTTTATGGTGTGTTCAACTCATCGCGGTCAGAGTCTTACAGCTATCAACAGGGCCGTGGCCCGCTCCCCTACTAGCGGGAAACGGGCCACGGCCCTATGAGGTTTTACCTCAGGTTGGTCTTAGGCGCGGGCGCGGCGGCGTGCCTCACGCACACGCTCGTTAGCGTCCAGAATGACCTTGCGGATGCGAATAGCTTCAGGGGTAACTTCCACACACTCGTCCTCACGAGCCCATTCCAGGGACTCTTCAAGAGTCAGCTTCTTGGGGGGAGTCATGTTTTCGAAGTTATCTGCTGAAGCTGAACGCATGTTAGTCAGCTTCTTTTCACGGGTGATGTTGACTTCCATGTCATCTGCACGGGAGTTCTCACCGATGATCATGCCCTCGTAGACCTCAGCGGTGGGTTCTACGAAGATGGTGCCGCGTTCTTGCAGACCGATGATGGCGTAGGGGGTTACAACGCCGGCACGGTCAGAAATCATGGAACCGTTGGAGCGGTAGTCGATGTCGCCAGCCCAGGGCTCGTAGCCGG
This sequence comes from Rothia sp. 88186D007BW, assembly GCF_053544215.1. Classification (NCBI taxonomy): domain Bacteria; kingdom Bacillati; phylum Actinomycetota; class Actinomycetes; order Micrococcales; family Micrococcaceae; genus Rothia; species Rothia sp. 88186D007BW. The sequence goes on from NZ_JBPPTR010000013.1 coordinate 58,886, forward strand.
TGGAGTAGGACGATGAGATACCGGCACCGCGGGTTTCGGTGAGGAACTTGGTGCGGAAGCCAATGAGGCCACGGGCGGGGACAGCGAATTCCATGCGGACCCAGCCGGTACCGTTGTTGGCCATGTTTTCCATACGGCCCTTGCGAGCTGCCATGAGCTGGGTGACGGCACCCAGGAACTCTTCGGGCACATCGATAATCATGTGTTCCATGGGCTCATGAATCTTGCCGTCGATGGTCTTGGTAACAACCTGGGGCTTACCGACGGTCAGCTCAAAGCCTTCACGGCGCATCTGCTCAACCAGGATAGCCAGGGCCAGTTCACCACGGCCCTGAACTTCCCAGGCGTCCGGACGCTCGGTGGGCAGAACCTTGAGGGAGACGTTACCGATGAGTTCCTTATCGAGGCGGTCCTTGACCTGGCGGGCGGTAACCTTGGCGCCCTTGACCTTACCGGCTAGGGGTGAGGTGTTGATACCGATGGTCATGGAGATGGCGGGGTCATCGACCTTGATCAGGGGCAGGGGCTTGGGGTTCTCGGGGTCGGTGAGGGTTTCGCCGATGGTGATGTCTTCGATACCGGCAACAGCAACAATTTCACCGGGGCCGGCAGAATCAGCAGGTACGCGTTCTAGGGCCTTGGTGGCTAGCAGCTCGGAGATGCGCACGTTCTTGGTTTCGCCGTCCTGGCGTACCCAGGCAACGGTCTGGCCCTTCTTGAGGGTGCCGTTGAAGATACGCAGCAGGGCCAGACGGCCCAGGAAGGGTGAGGAGTCCAGGTTGGTTACGTGTGCCTGTAGGACCTCGGTGGGGTCGTAGGTGGGGGCAGGGACGTGCTCAAGAATGGTCTCGAAGAGGGGTTCGAGGTCGTCGTTATCGGGTAGGGCGCCGTCGGCGGGCTGGTTCAGTGATGCTGCACCGGCCTTACCTGAGGCGTAGACAACGGGTACGTTGAGCAGGGCATCAACGTCAAGGTCGGGTACTTCGTCGGCCAGGTCGCTGGCCAGGCCCAGGAGCAGGTCCATGGATTCGCCCACGACTTCGTCGATACGAGCGTCGGGGCGGTCAACCTTGTTAACAACCAGGATGACGGGCAGCTTGGCCGCTAGGGCCTTACGCAAAACGAAGCGGGTCTGGGGCAGGGGGCCTTCTGAGGCGTCCACCAGCAGAACAACACCGTCGACCATGGAGAGGCCGCGTTCAACCTCGCCACCGAAGTCGGCGTGGCCGGGGGTGTCGATGACGTTGATGGTGATTTCTTCACCCTTGGCTGCGGGGCCGGAGTAGAACACGGTGGTGTTCTTGGCCAGAATGGTGATGCCCTTTTCCTTTTCGAGGTCACCGGAGTCCATGACGCGGTCTTCAACGTCAGCGTGGGCGGAGAATGCGTTGGTCTGCTTGAGCATCGCATCGACGATGGTGGTCTTGCCGTGGTCAACGTGAGCCACGATTGCCACGTTGCGAAGGTCACTTCGTGACGCGGTCTTCTGAGTTTCAGACATGCGGAAAATATCTCGCTTACATGTTTAGGGATAGATAAGGACGCCGGTGCGCAGCTTACCAGCCGATAATTCGGCACCAGCGCAGTGGGCATTCGGTTTGATTATACCGGCGGCACCCAAACTAGCCGCTATCTTGTGGGACACATTGGCTAGCTTTAAAGGGCCTATCAGCGCCCCAAACCGCCTGCCCCACCTGACAGGTAGCCAGATGGGGCAGGTAAGTGCTATGTGAAAAACCTGGGTGCACAGCAGGGGTGGGGCTTATTTCAATGCCAACGTCACTGATAATAAGTGGACCTTCTCTTATCTGGGTTCATAGTGCGAGACACATAGAAGCCACGCCCTGCACCTCGACTGAAAAACATCAAACCGCCTTAAAATAAAGAAACGAACACTTACATCAACAGGAAGGTAGAGCCTACATGTCTCTTCCCGCCATCACCGACCCCACCCAGACCACAGCATGGTCGGCCCTGAGCGACCACCAGCAGAAGACCGCTGCCGATTTGCGCGCCTGGTTTGACGCCGACCCCACCCGCGCAGAAAAGCTCAGCTTCACCGCAGCAGACCTCTATGTAGATCTCTCCAAGAACCTCATCACCGAAGAAACCCTAGCTTTGCTCACTCAGCTGGCTGAAGAGGTTAACCTTCAAGAGCGTCGCGACGCTATGTTCGCCGGCAAACATATCAACGTCACCGAAGACCGCGCCGTCCTGCACACCGCCCTGCGCCGCCCGCAGGGCGCAACCACCGCCCTGCGCCGCCCGCAGGGCGCAACCCCCGCCCTGGTCGTTGATGGCCAGGACGTTGATACTGATGTTCATGACGTACTTGCCAAGATGTACGATTTCGCTGACCGCGTGCGCTCAGGCGAATGGGTAGGTATCACCGGCAAAGCCATCGAGACCATTGTTAACATCGGCATCGGTGGCTCCGACCTTGGCCCCGTGATGGTCTACGAGGCACTCAAGCCCTACGCCCAGCCTGGCCTGACCGCCCGGTTCATTTCTAACATCGACCCCACCGATGCCGCCGAAACCGTAGCAGACCTTGACCCAGAGACCACCCTTTTCATCGTGGCCTCTAAGACCTTCGGCACCCTTGAAACCCTCACCAACGCCCGCGTCTGCCGCGACTGGCTACTCTCCTCCCTGCGCGAGGCAGGTGCCCTAGAGGGGAAGAACGAGAAGGACGCCGTCGCCGCCCACTTCATCGCCGTCTCCACCGCCCTGGATAAGGTTGAGGACTTCGGCATCGACCCTAAGAACGCTTTTGGCTTCTGGAACTGGGTGGGCGGACGCTACTCCGTCGATTCAGCTATCGGCGCCCCCTTAGCTATCGTGCTAGGCCCCGATGTGTTTGAGCAGTTCCTAGCTGGTTTCCACGCCATGGACGAGCACTTCCGCACCGCCCCCCTGGCCCAGAACGTCCCGGCCCTCATGGGTCTGCTCAACATCTGGAACGTCAACTTCCTGGGTGCAGAAACCCACGCAGTACTCCCCTACGACCAGTACTTGCACCGTTTCCCCGCCTACCTGCAGCAGCTAACCATGGAATCTAACGGTAAATCCGTGCGCGCAGACGGCAAGCCTGTTACCACCGCCACCGGTGAAGTTTTCTGGGGTGAGCCCGGCACCAACGGCCAGCACGCCTTCTACCAGCTCATTCACCAGGGCACCCGCCTGATTCCTGCTGATTTCATCGCCTTCGCTAACCCGGTTCATGCAACCCGCGACGGCGAGCAGGACGTCCATGAACTCTTCCTGGCTAACTTCTTCGCCCAGACCAAGGCCCTAGCTTTCGGTAAGACTGCCGATGAGGTTCGCGCTGAGGGCACCGATGAAGAGATCGTTCCTGCCCGTGTCTTCTCAGGTAACCGCCCCACCACCTCCATCATGGCTTCTCAGCTGACCCCCTCCGTCCTGGGCCAGCTCATTGCCCTCTACGAGCACATCACCTTTGTGCAGGGCATTGTCTGGGGTATCGATTCCTTCGACCAGTGGGGTGTTGAGCTGGGCAAGCAGCTAGCCCTACAGCTAGCTCCCGCAGTGGGCGGGGACCGCCAGGTACTTGCCGAGCAGGATTCCTCTACCCAGGGCCTTATCGAGTTCTACCTCAAGAACCGCAGCTAAGAGCCCCTACCACTCTCAGCAGCAGCGCCCTCTCCCCTATGCACTCTCACAGGCCCGTGAGGGGCTAGAAGGGGAGGGCGCTGCTTCTTTTTTAGTAGTCTTGAAAGTATGTCTGAGCATAAACCTACCCGCCCGATGCACGATTACCAGCCTAGGGAAGATACTCCCGAGGCTCTTAACCTTGATGGTTTTGATGATGAGCAGGCGGACGAGCTCCGGGCACCTGCTTCGGCCCAGCAGGTAGGTTTTGCCCAGGCTGTACGCCTTTTTTATCGGCATTATTGGAACAGCAGAGGGCAGGCATCCGCTAGTGAATTTTGGTGGGCTGTGCTCTACCTTGTGGTAGGTACCGTGCTCTATTTTGGGGCTACTCTATGGCTTAACTACCTCACCTTGGCTGAGGACGCTTCATCGTTGGCGCGCACAGTTTTTATGCTGCTGGTTATCACAAACCCGCTGTGGATTCTTGTTAATATCGGCCCGTTACTGTCTCTCATTAAGCGCAGACGGAATGCCGCTCACGCTTCGTAGGCGAGTAAATCGCTCAGGAAATAGATAGTTATAGGCCGGGTGCACCCTATTTGTCTTACCAAGCCTGAAATATTCTGTCATAAACACCTATTCACAAGATTTTGTCCACCGATTAGGGGGTAATCGCCAGCTTGTGAGTTATAGTGGTCTTGTCACTAGCGTATTACTAGCGAGCAGGTGGCTAATCCCCCAGGGAGGGATTGTCTGATAGTTCGTAGTAATACCTGCCCAGTAATGGGTATCCGCATACTTTGAGAGGTTACTTATGACTTCATTCCACAAATCCCCCAAGAAGGCTACCGGTGCTGTAGTAGCACTTTCACTCGGCATGGCTTCTTTCGCAGTTGCACCTGCTTCTGCTGCCGAAACCTCTGAGTGGGTTGACCTTCCCACCGTCACCAACGAAGGCTCCGCTTGGGTAGCTCAGAATGGTGATGTTGACGGTTCAGCTTTCACCACCGACACCGTCAACTCCGGCGAAGCTTCCACCACTTCTGAGTGGGTTGAGTTCGAGTCCGACGAAGACGGTTCCGCTTGGGTTAACGAAGATGGCACCATCGACAACGGTTCAGCATGGGCCAACGACAACCTCACTCCCGCTCCTGCACAGCCTGCAGTTCCTGCTGACGGTTCCACCTGGGTTGAGTTCGAGTCCGACGAAGATGGCTCCGCTTGGGTTAACGAAGATGGCACCATCGACAACGGTTCAGCATGGGCTAACGAAAACCTGAACCCCGTTGTTGTAGAGCCCGCCGTTCCTGCTGACGGTTCCACCTGGGTTGACTTCGAGTCCGACGAAGACGGTTCTGCTTGGGTTAACGAAGATGGCACCATCGACAACGGTTCAGTATGGGTCAACGAGAACCTGAACCCCGCTCCCATCGAAGAAGCTCCCCTGGTTAC
>NZ_JBPPTR010000014.1:0-60213 GCF_053544215.1 Rothia sp. 88186D007BW
TCATATTTTTGCCGCGGGTGGGGCCGTTGTCTAGTTGGTGGGTGTGGGGTGCGTGTCTACTTTTGAATAAGCCTCATAATCTCTTCACTCAAGAAGAGCTTCTCTCTACCAAATTTTTCTTCCCGAAGCACCCCAGCTGCGACATACTCACCCAGATATTTGACAGCGGCGATAGGTCGTTGTGGGGTTCATCGACAGACCAGATCATGTACAAAATCTACCGATTTTTTGGGAGGTAGGCCCTCAAAACTGCTGATATTTCAAAATTTTCGCGTTTTTGACAGGTTCCGCGCTAGACAGCTACTTCCACCTGCTGAGAGCTACCCGGCAACACCATAGACTGCCCCACGCTTCCCAGGAACATGAGAAGAGCTAATGAGCCCAGTGTCCTTGAGCTTACCGAGATTGTAGGCAACCTGTCGGCGGGTCAGTTGAAGCCCCTCCATAATTTCTGCGACGGTTCGATCGCCGCCCTGGAGCAGATAAGAGTAGATTTTCTGCTCAGTTTCTGCAAGCTCCAGAGGCGCACCGTCCTGCCCAGACTCAAGAAGCTGAGCTACTTCGTCCTTCTGCACGTCCATCGAAGGGCGCCGAATAATCACAGTAAATTGGAAGCCCTTATCTACAAACTCCAGCGGCGGCAGACCGGCCTGCCGCATGGCCTTTTGAGCCTCAAAAATACCGTTCCCTTCACCCTCAATCACCCTGGAACCATCAGAAATCTGAGCAAGTTTACAAATTTCATAGAGGGCAGAATTAACCGCAGTTTTGTGCCCCGGTTGAGCAAGGTTGGCAGTAGTCACAGCCCATAACCCTCCAGGGTTAGTGATAACAATGCGATTGCGATAAACCCGAACAACAACGTCTTTCGCGTAGGCAGTATCAGCATCAAGGGCACGGTGAACCAGAGCATTCGCCACCAGCTCACGAAGCACAATGAGCGGAATCTCAGGCTGATTTTTCAGCCCTCCCTGACCATCAGGAACCACAGAAAAACGAAGATTTCTTACTAACCATTGCAGGGTTTGCTCCAGCATCTCTACCAAGGGGCCGTCAGCTTCTAACTTGTCTGCATTACGCAAGACCTCATCTTCAACCCACCCAGAAACTTTGAGAGCAGGGTAGAACTGCTGCGGGTAGTTACCCAGGGCATACAAGCCAGCCAGGGTCAGCTGTCGGTGGTCTGCTGTAGTAACGCTTTTGCGAGCAAGCACGACCTTGTCGTCTATCTGACTCAGCCGTTGCGAAGTATGCCGGGCAGCTGAAACAAATTTTTCGGTGTACCGCCTATCGAGGTCTTCAGGGCTCGTGTGAGCAACCGCTTCAAGGTCATGCTGCCTGCGTTCCCGTGCGGCCAGAACACGGGTAATCTCGTAGTCGTCCATGGCGTAGTCGCCGTCGGAATAGCGCATGTAGGCCTTGCCCCGGTAATAGCAGGGGCGGTCAACCAGAGGGAGGGGCGCAACGCTCACGATGAGGACGGCAGCATCACCCACTGTTATGCGATCAAAGGTGGCGTTCCCCTTAGGGGTCAAAGAGTTTCGCAGGGCAGAGGCAATGGACTTTTCAAGTTCATCTATGTCATAGACTCCAACAACGGAGAAGTTCTCTGCTTCATCGATACCACAGATAAGGGCTCCCCCGTCAGGCATATTGGAGAAGGCACAGAGGGTTTCAGCGATGCTGGTGGGGTAGCCTTCCGTTGCCTTTTTAATTTCGAGGCGGGGTTCTTCGGAACCGTAGGTTCTGAGCCGGTTCAGGATCTCATTGAGATGTTCTAATGTCCATTCCATATGTACATATATACACACTTATACACATGATGTACATGGTTTTGCACATTTCAATGTACATCTCCCCTATCAATCCGCGCAGACCCCTCAGGCCGTATGCAGCGATAAACCGGCACAGAGCGAATACGACGAGGAGTTCTACCCTTTCACCACGTCACTCTTCAAAATATCCATCAGCCCCTCATTCACAAAGAGCTTCTCTCTACCAACTTTTTCTTCCCGCAGCACCCCGGCCAAGACAAGCTCCCCCAGGTACTTGGTTGCGGTCTGGCGGGTCACCGAGCAGCGACCCACCACGTCCTTAATACGGCAGTAGGGCTGCTCAAAAAGAAGATCTACAACACCTACCGGCATCTGAGATCCAACAAATTCTTTTACCTGTTCCTGCAGGGCCTGAATCTGCTTAATCTTCTGCAGAGTACTCACTGCCGTTGAACGCATAGCTTCAACCATGTAGAGCGTCCAGTCTTCCCAGGCCCCTTCCGAGGTCACCGCATTCAAGAGGCGATAGTAGTCATTCTTCTGGGCAATGATGCTCTGGGAAATATAAAGAATAGGTTCGCTCAAAAGCCCAGAAGATACCAGCATCAGCACGTTCAGAATTCGTCCAGTACGCCCATTGCCATCGTCGAAAGGATGGATGGCCTCAAACTGATAATGGGCAAGCGCAACCTTCACCAACGGGTCAAAGCTATCAACAGAGTTCACGAACTCTTCCCAGTTGTTCAGCTTCTCAGAAATCACCTCAGCTCCCTGAGGCGGGGTATAGATACGACGGCGAGTTACCGGGTTACCGATATACACACCGTCCCCGTGTCTGACCCGAGTATCAACATCACGGATAGTGCTACAGATTTCTCGAGCAGTATTAGCAGTGATAATGCCCTGATGTTCCCGCATCGCTTCAAGCCCAGCAAAGAGAGCTTTTTGATAGCGTAGAGCCTCCCGGGTCGCTCCACTGGCGTCCGTTGATACCGTTGCAGCCTTAAAGAGTTCGTCGGTGGTAGTTACAATGTTCTCGATTTCAGAGCTAGCCTGGGCCTCAAGCAGGGCAAGAGAATACAGGAAGATACTCGGATTAGGCAGAGACACCAGGGCCTCATTTAAACCAGCAATATCTGCCCGCGCCTCGATGACAGCCTTAAGTACGCGGGTAGTTTCCACGTAGCCGACCGGTGGTAGTGGCGGAAGGTCGTTGTAGGGTTCATCAGCAGACCAGGTCATGTACAAAATCTACCCATTTTTGACATATAGGCCCCGAAAACCGCTGATATGTCAAAAATTTTGGGATTTTTTGACAGATCCAGGTCATATGTTCAATCTTTTGACAGGTTCTCCGGCCGCTCCGCCCCACCCGCTTCGGTTATCTCTTAGGAGCTCGCACGCTCGCTCCCGATGACCTCAGCCAGCCTCTTCACACCCTCGGTCAGTGCTTCCGGTTCGATAGCTGAGAAGGCGATACGTAGCTGGTTGGCACCCGGGTTGCGGGCAACCCCGTCCTCACCGGCTACCGGCTCGTAGAAGGCTGAGCCGGGAATGAAGACCACACCTGCCTCGATCGCGGGGGCCAGGGCGTCCGCTGCGTCCTGGTACTTGCTACCGGCGGGCAGGGTCAGCCAAGTGAAGAAGCCACCCTCAGGTACCGTCCAGGTGGTGCCTTGGGGCATGTACTTCTGGCAGGCGTCCAGCACGGCCTTGCAGCGGGCCTCATACAGGGCGGCGGTGGCGCGGGTGTGGGGCTCCCACAGGCCCTCGTTCATGAAGCCCAGCACCAGGCGCTGCGAAAGCACCGACGGGCAGATGGTTACGGCCTCGCCCGCAATCTGCAAGAACTTACGCACGCGGAAAGGCGCGACCATCCAGCCCACGCGCAGGCCGGGTGAAAAAATCTTAGAAAAAGAGCCCAGGTAGAGCACGTTCTCAGGGTCAAGCGAGTAGAGGGAGCGGCGGCGTTCCCCGCTGAAGGAGAGCTGGCCGTAGGGGTTATCCTCAACAATCAGCACGTCAGCTTCACGGCAGACGCGCACCAGCTCAGCCCGGCGCTTACCCGATAAAGAAATGCCGGTGGGGTTCTGGAAGTTAGGGATGGTATAGAGGAACTTGATCTGCTTGCCCTCAGCCCGAATAGACTCAATCGCCTGGGCCACAGCGGCCGGATCGAGGCCGTCTGCGTCCAGGGGGACTTGGCGGACGTCCGCCTGGTAGCCCTCAAAGACGCCCAGGGCGCCGGTGTAGGTGGGGCCCTCTGCCAGGATGACGTCCCCGGGGTTGACGAAGAGTTTGGTGACCAGGTCCAGACCCATCTGGGATCCTGCGGTCATCTGAATATCATCGACCGCCGGGCAGGCGCCCTCAGATTCCATGAGGTCGCAGACCAGCTCCGCCAGGGTCTCCAGGCCAGCACCTGAACCGTATTGCAGAACCTCTAGACCCTCTTCTTGGATGATGCGGGCAGCCATGTCCCCTAGCCGGTCAAGGGGCAGGAGTTCAAGGTCGGGGTTACCCCCTGCCAGGGAGATAATACCGGGGCGCATGGCAACCTCAAAAACATCGCGCACCGCTGAGAGGCGGAACCCGGCGGCACGGTCAGCGAAGTGGCGCATGAGGCGGGCCTCAGCTGGGGTTGCTTGTTCCAGTAATTCAGCAATCTTGCTCATGGTCACTCCTTACTGCCGTAGGTAATATCAGCGACGCCGGAGGCCGGTGAAGTCGGCCCAGCCCCCACACCGGCGGCCTGCAGGGAAATCAGCTCATAGACCACGTGGGCGGCGGCGATGCCAGTTAGTTCAGCGTGATCGTAGGCCGGGGCGACCTCGACCACCTCGGAGCCCACCAGGTTAAGCCCGCGCAGCCCGCGCAGAATCTCGAGAAGTTCGCGGGAGGTTATGCCGCCAGCTTCAGGGGTGCCGGTGCCCGGTGCGTGGGCGGGGTCGAGCACATCAATGTCGATAGACAGGTAGAGGGGCCTCTCACCGATGCGCTCCCGCAGCAGCTCAACGACCTTCTGCACGCCCAGGTAGTAGACGTCCGCGCTGGTGACAATACCGAAGCCAAAGCGGGCATCGTCCTCAAGGTCTTCGCTGCCGTAGAGGGGGCCGCGGGTGCCCACGTGGCAGAGAGCGTCGGTGTCGAGGAGGTCTTCTTCAAAGGCGCGGCGGAAGGGGTGCCATGGGTGTATTCGGCGCCGAAGTAGGTGTCCCAGGTGTCTAGGTGGGCGTCAAAATGGAGCAGGGCAATTTTGCCGTGCTGCTTGGCCAGGTTGCGCAGGTTGGCGAGCGCTACGGTGTGGTCGCCGCCGATGGTCACCAAGCGGGCACCGTCCTTAGTGAGCTGGTGGGCGCCAGCCTCGAACATGGCAAGGGCTTCTTCGATGTTGAAGGGGTTGCCGATGATGTCACCGGCGTCGGCTACCTGGGCTTCTTTGAAGGGGGAGATGTTGGCGGCGGGGTTAAAGGGGCGCAGCAGGCGGGAGGATTCGCGCACATGGTTGGGGCCGAAACGGGCACCGGGGCGGTAGGAGACACCGGAGTCCCAGGGCATGCCAGCGACCACGATATCTGCTTTTTTGACTTCGTCGAGGCGGGGTAGGCGGGCGAAGGTGCCAAGCCCGGCCCAGCGGGGCACTTGGGCGGCGTCCACGGGGCCGGTGCGCTTAGTGCCGTCGGTGCCGGTAGCAATGACGCGGTGGGGGTCTGCTGAGAAGAAGGCTTGAGCCATAGGTCCTCCAAAAGGTTAGGACGCTGGCAGCAGGCTCTGTGTTCAGGGTGCGGTAGATGCCCAGGCAGACCCTCTGCAAGTGCGTCCGGTCACACTAGAATTGCTACCACTATAACCCGCCTGCGCAGCAACGGCAGGGTAGTTTTTCCTGCGACTCAGCAGCGGTTCTGATACTTATGCACCAGGCAGCAAAGCTATTCCACTTACCACAAGCGAACCTGGCGGGGGCAAGTGTCCTTATTTTCTCCACCCACCTATAGGCGCATAAGTTTGCAGAAAATGAAGTTAAAAGATTATGGCCGTATTTGACCAGGCCTACCTCGATTTTTATGAGCGGACGCTGGTACCGGCTGGTAGAGATATCAGCTGAAGGGTAGCATCCGGCTGTGCAGGGTTCTTGGGTCGTGTGCAGGGAAAACTCTGCACAGAGGCTAAGAACCCTGCACATTCACCCTTAGCACCTACTGGTAGGTCACCAGGTAGGGCTTGGGGGTCAGGGCGTAGGTCTGCTCAGGGGTCAGGGTGGGGGTATCTTCGTCGTAGAAGTTCTTCCACGAAGGCTTGATTGCTGGGTCAAGTTCGCGGATTAGCTCCTGGTAGGTGGAGTCTTTCAGCTCGGGTGTACCGTGGCCGTCTGCGTGCAGGGTGAGGGCCAACTCAGGGTGGCTGGTATCGAGTAGGGCACGGTTAGTAATCATGGAGTGCTTGAACTGGTGTAGCACCACCATCTTCTGCGGCAGGTCGTGCTCATTTGTCAGCGCCGCTAGATAATCTAGGGTTTCGTTGATTTCAGTTGCGTCTACGGTGCCGATTTGTTGCAGGTGTACCTGGCCAGGGTAGATACGCCATTCGGGGTCAAGGCCTAGACCTACGTTAGGTTTTTTCAGCAGGTCTTCGTACTGTTTGATTTGTTCTAGGAAGGTGTTCTGGCCGGGCTGGAAGTCCAGAATCACGTAGATGCCGTTTTTCTCGGCTTCTTCAATGATGGGTTCTAGGCTCTCAATGGTGGGTTCATCGGAGTAGTCCCCGTCAATGCCAGGTTCGGAGCTTGCCACAGTAGTGATGATTTCAAAGGCGGGGATGACCTTCTCATCGGTGTAGGCCTGGTACTCTGCGGCGAGTGCTTTGACGCGCTCTACAGACTGGGCAGGGTCTTGCTCGCCCAGTACACCAAGTGAGGGCCCGGAGGGGTTACCGTAGAGGGCGACGTAGCGGTGGGCGAAGATTTCTTCGCCGCCACCGAGAACTTCTTTACTAGGCACCTCAGAGGTACTAGGTTCGGGGCTAGCTGCTACGAGTGTAGAGTCTGCTTCCGTTGCGGGGGCCTCGGCGGTGGGGGTGGTTGCGGAGCAGCCGGCCAGGGCGAGAGTTGCGAGGACGCTGATGGTCAGGGTTTTGAGGAATGGGGGATTATGGGGGTACATGATTTCCTGAATATATTTAATCTGTCTTTAATTAGCCTACGGAAGAGTCTTTAGCAGCAGCAAATATGACGCCCTTCCCTCGCGTCTTATCGGAACACTCATGCAGGGTTTTACCCCGTGCACGGCCTAGGTTTCTTTAAGATTTGGGGCTCGGCACGCCAAAGCGCCTCCACTTCTGATGGTTCAGGAGTGGAGGCGCTTTGGTTTGTTGTGTGGCTCTTAGACACTCACACTAGGGCTTCTAGGTAGGAACCGTAGCTTGAGCGTTTCTGCCCCCTTTAGCTAAGGTCGCCGTCGGTGTTCCCCGGTGCAGGGTTCTGCGGGGAGGTGTAAGACGGGTTAGCAGGTGCAGCCTGCTGGGGGGCGTAGGGCTGCTGGGCAGGGGCCTGCTGCTTGCGTTCGTCCATCGCTGCCTTAATGCGGTCGCGGAACAAGAAAGCGGTAGCAATAAGGGCAAGCAGGATCAGAACGAGCAGACCTACCAGGATGATGCCCACCCAGTTAGGTGTCTTAACGTTGATCGCAAGCTCTGTCTTTTTGTAATCGCTTGTTTCACTGTTGAAGGTAACTGATGAGCGTTCTACTTCTGAGGCATCGATCTGTGCGCGTGATTCCTCAGGGATAGAGTGCTGAGACGGAAGGTCAATGGTGTAGCTATACCCGTTGGCGAGAGTTGCATCGTAGTCAGAGGTAGAGAAAGGCAGGTTGATGTACAGGTCGTACTTCTTGGAGAACCAGTTGCCTTCACGCTCTACCTTGGTGATACGAGCACCGGGCACGTAGGAAGAGAGGCGGGAGGTGAGTTCTTGGGCATCTGATCCTTCAATGGTGGCGGTGTAGGTGACCATACCATCAGACTCAGAGCGGTCGATGCTGGTGCCCTCACCTTCAGGTGCCAGGAAGTCCTGCAGGCCGTCCCCTACTCGGTTAGCCTGGTCGGCATTCAGTGAGTAAGAGAAGGTTGCTTCACCGCCGCCGTCACCGTTGAGATCTAGGTTCACATCTACTGCATCGAAGGTGAGGGAGTAGGTGTATTCAAGAATGGAGGTGCGGGAAATCTTGGTAGATTCCTCAGCGGAGTCGATGTTCCCTGAGTAAGACTTTTGCCAGTTGCTGGGGACCTTTGCGTCGAAGCGGGGGCCGTTGCCTGCGGGGGAGCAGACAGTGGGGCAGGTAATTTTAGCTTCGATGCTTGCCGTGAACAGGGTCTTGTCTGTTTCAGAGGGGCGGTCAGTCAGAGTGATGGCGTTCTGGTCAGATGAGAGCAGTTTCTGCAACTTAGTGTTGAAATCGTTGATGTCTGTTGCAGAGAAGGTAACAAGCTGACCGTGAGTGATGGTTGAGAGGTTGTTGGTCTCAGCGAAAGTGGTGTTGTCGATAGCGGAGACGGTGTGACCTTCGGGGGCGTTTTCGCTGATGTAGGTATCAACGTAGCCCTGCTTGACTGAGCCGAGAGGGGTGGTAGAACCAAAGGCAACGCGCCCGGTGTAGGTGCCGTCATCTTCAAAGATGAGCTGTACGCCCAAGGAGGGCACACCGTTGTCGGTGACGTCTGAGACCTTGATGGTGCTGTTGGTCTTATGGTCCTTGCCACCGACATGCACAATAGTTTCTTCGGTACCGCTGAAGATGTTGCCATCTGAGTAGACGCCATCAGCCTTGAGGGCATCACCCAGCCAGCCTAGAAGCTGGGCAGAGGTGAAGTTTTCTTGAACTGTGGTGCCTGTAACCAGGCCGGTGTCTGCCAGGTTGATGACGATAGTGGGTTCTAAGTCTTTACCGCTGGATTTGAGCAGTGATTCTACCTTGGTCTGGTAGTCATCTACGGAGCTAAATTTGAGGGTAAAAGTGGCGCGGGAGCCTTTATCGTCTGTGGAGATACCGCTGTATTCAAGTTCGGCAGGTAGGTGACGTTTGATGGATTCGTCTACGGCAGGCAGGCCACCTTTGAGGGAGGTGCTTTCGCTGTCTGAGGTGCCGATTTCCATGACCATGGTGCGGGAGCCGCTGAGGTTTTCGTCTATGGATAGAGTCGTGTTAACGGCGGCACCGCAGGCGGTGAGGACGAGAGCGATAATGCTCAAAAGCGCAAGGTGCGCACGTTTCATAGGTGAGCGAAGTGTTTGCATAATGATCAACTCTTAGGACAGGACGCTAGTGATGATCTGGTAGGCAACGTACCAGACGATCCATGCGGCGACGATGACGCCGGTGGTGGTGAGAATGTAGCGCATGACCGGGGAACCAACGAAGCGGGTGGAGCGGCTCATACCTACGTAGGCCTGGATATTCAGGAAGAGTGAGCAGACCATGAAGAAGAGGAAGATAAGGATAAGGACGATGAGGAAGATACCGGGGGCCGGGATCAGGGACAGGAGCCAGAGAATCAGCAGGGCCGGGATGAGGGCTACGTTAGATTCTGCGTAGACGTTAGCGGCGTAGCTGAAGGGGTATTTCTTATCTCCACCGTTGAGAGCCATCATGAGGCCGGCGGCACGGAGCGCCAAGGTTCCGAAGGTTGCGGCGGTGACCACGAGGAAGGTGGTGAAGAGTTCGCCGCCGGTGAGTGAAAACAACCCATAGCTGAATAGGTAGTAGAAAGCTGAGTTTGCCAGGTTGGAGGCGGTGTTCAGCAGGGAGATAGCCCACAGGCCTGCTAGTAGAGAGATGATGCTGAAGTTGAATACCCAGAAGAGGGGCAGGGAGGTGGCGAGCTGCTGGCTGGCCTGGTTCTGGCTCTTGAAGTTGAGGGTAAGAGTGGTGAACTGTGCCTTGAGTGCTTCAAGGGCGGGGCTGGGCTGGGCAGGTGCAACCGGTGCGCCGTATTGCTGCGCGGGGAACTGGCCCTGAGCAGCCTGGGCTGCAGGTGCCTGCTGTGCATACTGGACGGGCTGCTGCTGTGCAGGGAACTGGCCCTGAGCAGCTTGTGCTGCAGGTGCCTGCTGTGCGTACTGGACGGGCTGCTGCTGCGCGGACTGCTGCTGCGCGGGCTGGCCAGGGGTAGGGACGTCGTTACCCTGCGGCTGAGGGTTTGCTGACTCCGGGGGGAGTGACATGAAGATTTCTCCTTCGGTGCGTAGTGTGTACTGCCCTACCATCCCATTAGTGGGGTGTAGGGGGCTCATCTGAAACGAGAGTGTTTTGGTTGGGGTAGCGATGGCATATTTCTGGCAACTGCCCAAGCTACTAACTGTTTATTATCTCTTCTTTCAGATAAATATGCATACATTTAGCTGAGTTTGTGGAGTGTTCTGTATGAAACTTTCCCGTATTTTCCCCGCAAGCAGTGAGCAAAGCGCCGCCGCTTCTGAAACATTCAGAAGTGGCGGCGCTTTGAGCTAGCTAGATGTTCTCTAGATTGTGAGCAGAGAACTACTGTGCGCGGCGGCGGGAGACGACAAGAGCGCTACCACCGGCTGCCAGCAGACCCAGGCCAGCAACTAGAGGTGCAACACCTTCAGCACCAGTGTTTGCCAGCTCCTGGGGCTGACCGTTTGATGAGCCAGCAGCAGCGTTCTGAGCAGAAGATGCAGCGGCCTCATTGTTAGCTACAGGTACAGATTCACCGGCAGCAGGGTTCTGTGCAGCGGGCTGCTCGGCTGCAGGCTGCTCAGAAGCGGGCTGTTCTGCTGCGGGCTGCTCTTCAGCAGACTGCTGGGAAGCTGCGGTTACAGTCACGCCAGTGCTGAAGGTAACGGGGCTTTCGGCAATGACCTCACCTGCAACGTAGTCAGGGACGTAAGTGATGGTTGCGGTGCCTTCACCAACGGCAGTAAGGACGGTGCCTTCTTCGTTGACGCTAACAACCTCGGGGTTTGAAGAAACCCACTTGCCCATGAAGCCTGCCTCTTCATTACCGGAGAAGATAGCTTCGATGTCTGCACGGCCAGCTGCATGAGTGTATTCGATGTAGGCGTTGAGGGTGTCCCCTACAGTCAAAGCGTGTGCGTTATCTACTACTACATCGGCACCGTCAAAAGCGCTAACGGGAACGCTAGCTAGGTTAACGGGGGTGCCGTCGGCCTGGCGGTGTGCGTCAGCAGCTGTTGCGAGGATGATGCCGTCAGCTAGCTTAAGGGGTAGGCCGAGAGCTGATGCGGGGGCGAGGGCGACCTTGCCGTCAGTAACCTGCAGATCGATGGCGTAGACGCCATCAGAGTAGACTACGGTTTCGTCCTGGATGAAAGCGGGGGTGAAGTAGACAGTAGCGGCACCGTTTGCGCCGACGGTGAAGTTACCGCTGGGGTTAACTGAGATCACAGATTCGTCAGATGAGCTCCAGGCACCGATTGCGCCGGTGTAATCGCTATTGACGATTTCGGCATCGAGGCTAACTGCATCACGGATGTTTGCCTTGATGCCCTGAGCACCGTTGCGTTCAACGAGTTCCAGGTAGATCTTTGAGAGGTCGTAGTTCTCAACAGCGCCTGCACCGTTGGGAGTTCCATCGGGGCCCGCTACGATACCCATTGCGTAGACAACGAAGAGGCCGTTGCCGGTCTTGACGTGCTCGCCGGGCTGGTACCAGGCGTTGAGGGCACCCTGCCCAGCGGCTGCGGCAGAGGTAGTTGCGGCTGCAGGGGCTTCTTCGGCCTGTGCTGCGGTGGCAACGGAACCAGCTAGCAGCGCCAAGGCGGCGGAGGTAACTGTCGCGGTCTTGATAAAGGTCTTCATGAGATGTGCTCCTGAAAAGTGGGTGTATGTCGCATGGCGCATGATTGTGCCTAGCTACTCCTGGTGAGTCTAGCTAGATTTAAGGGATTCTTCAGCAACCTATGGGTGTTTGGGCATATTTAACACACATTTCCTGTATGCGTTTATCAGACAACCACCTGTGTTGGCCCTCTATCTCCCGCATCACACCCACTAATAACCATGCTGTGCCCTGCATAACATTACATGAGGAAAAAGTCTGTAACTTTCCGCACCAGCACCCTAAGCTAAACCTAAGAGCCCCTCCCCCGAAAGACCAGCATGATTCACCCTGCACTCCCCGACCGTTCCGGTGAAAGCACCGAACCCCGCCGCAACGCCGGCTACGCCATTCTGGCCACCCTACGCAACTACGGCATCGACACCATTTTCGGTATCCCCGGCACCCACAACCTCGAGTTCTACCGCCACCTCAAAGAGCTGGGCATCCACCCCGTCACCACCCGCCATGAGCAAGGTGCCGCCTACGGTGCGGACGGCTGGTCACAGACCCGCGGCCTACCCGGCGTCGTCATTACCACCTCAGGGCCCGGCCTACTCAACTCCCTCTCAGGTGCCGCCACCGCCTACGCCGAGTCACGCCCCATGATCGTCCTCTCCCCCGGCCGCCCGGTCGGCCACGAATTCCGCGACATCGGCTCCCTGCACGAGACAAAAAACCCCACCGGCGCCGTTAACTCCATCGTCGAATTCTCCCGCCGCGTGAACTCCGCAGAAGAAGCCGTGGATATCATCCATAACGCCTTCCGCTCTTTCGCCCACAGCCGTCCGCGCCCCATCCACATCGAAGTGCCCCTCGACGTGCTCGAACGCGACGTCGAACTCGACCCCGCTATCATGCAGGCCCGGCCCCTGGGCAAGCCCCAGCCTGCCCCCGCAGACGATGTGCACGAAGCAGCCCGCATGCTAGCTGAAGCCCAGCGGCCCATCATCATCGCAGGTGGCGGCGCCATCGGGGCAGCAGATGACCTACTCCGCCTAGCCGAAACCCTCGAAGCACCCGTCATCACCTCAATCAACGGCAAGGGTGCCATCCCCGAAAAACACCGGCTCTCCCTGGGGGCTGACCTGCGCCTGAGTGCCGCCCACGCCTTCTGCCGTCACGCCGACACCATGCTCATCATCGGCTCCAAAATCGGTGAAGCCGAACTCTGGGAGGGCGACATCCGCCCGGCAGGCCCCGTCATCCGCATCGACATCATGCGCGACCAGATGCTCACCAACATCACCCCCGATATTGAGTTGCCCGGCAACTCTCAGGCAGTACTCCCCCAGCTTCTGGACGCCCTGGCCGAACTCGACCTAGCACCCGGCTCCCGCGACCCCCGCGACCTACAAGACATCTTCGATGCCTTAGACAACGAAGGGCGCGCTAAAGCCCCCGAGCTGGCAGAACTCAACGAGAAAATCATGGAGATACTGCCTGATCACACCATCATCGCCGGCGACTCCTCCCAGGTGACCTACATGGGCACCACCACCTTCTACCGGGCAGCCCGCCCCAACTCCCTGCTCTACATGGCCACCTACGCCACCCTGGGCTACGGGCTACCTGCCGCCATTGGCGCCAAGATAGCTGCGCCCGAGCGTCCGGTGGTCTGCCTGCTCGGCGATGGGGCCCTCATGTTTGCCATTCAGGAGCTTATGACCGCTGTTGAGCAGCAGCTTGACCTGCCGATTATCTGCGTGGAGAACGGCGGCTACGGCGAAATCCGCCAAAACGAGCGCGACCGGGGCATCGCCCCCGTAGCCGTAGATTTAGTGCAACCTGACTGGGTGAAACTAGCCGAGGGCTTTGGTGCCACCGGCTTCTCAGCGACCATGGAAACCCTGGCCGAGACGGTCCAGCAGGCCCTGGCTACCCGCGGCCCCTCGGTAGTACACCTCAAAATCGGTGAGACTCTACGCTAGCTACTCGTAGCGCAGGGCCTCGATGGGGTCGAGCTTAGCGGCCTTATTGGCCGGGTAGTAGCCGAAGAAAAGGCCGATAGCCAGGGAGAACCCTAGAGCCAGCAGCACAGCACCCAGCGGTGGGACAACGAAGGTCCCCAGCAGGCTGGCCCCCAGCATACCTAGGCCACCACCTATCAGTACCCCCAGTAGACCACCGACCAGGCAGACCATCATAGCTTCAACCACGAACTGCAGGCGGATTGCCCCTCGGGTTGCGCCCAGGGCCTTACGGATACCGATTTCGCGGGTCCGTTCGGTCACCGTCACGAGCATAATGTTCATAACACCGATACCACCGACCAGGAGCGAGATACCGGCGATAGCCGAGATAGCTGCGCTGATGCCGTCCAGAACCGCGTTGAACTGCTCGGTCATCGCCGAGAAGTCTTGAATCTCAGCCATGTAGTGCTCATCGGTACGGTACATGCTGGTCAGATGGGCCTGAAGCAGGGCCTTCACCTGCCCCAGGTCCTTACCTTCTGCTGGGCGTACGGTGATGCTGTTCCAGCCGTTGCTGCTATAGGATTCGATGTCAGATTCCAGCGAAACCGGTAGGTAGACTGAGCCGGGCCCTGTATAGGCGAAGATACCGCTACCTATAGCCTCGGTTTGATAAACCCCGACCACCATAAAGCTTCGCGAGGTCATGCCAAATTGCAGATCGATTTCATTGCCTACTGCCGCCTGCGGGTCACTAAAGAGCTGATGAGCCTGGTCGGTTGAAAGCAGGATGACCGGTCGTTTGGCGTCCATATCGGCTTGACTTAAAGAGCGCCCTGCCACCAGGGTAACCGGGTTGAGCTCTAGGTAATCCATATTGACGAACTGGGCGTTGGTGTAGGGGGCCTGGCTCTCACCGGCGCTGAGGTTTACACTCACATAGGAGTTGGCCCCGATGGGAATGCCCGCAATGTTATCGCCCAGGGCCTCTTTAAGAGTGGCGATGTCGTGCTCATCAAACTTAGACTCAGCGGCGGGCTCAATGTATTCCCCATTCGGCATACCCATGGGGCCGGAGGTCAAACCAGCTTCTTCCTGTTCCTCGGTGGGGCGGGGGACCACATTCACCATCAGGTCATTGGCGCCAGAGCTCACAATCGACTCAGAAGCCTGAGTTTTCAAGGAATGACCCAGGGTCATGATGGTAATGACAGATGCAATACCCACAATAATGCCCAACAGTGTAAGGAAGGAACGCATCTTATTGGTGCGTAAGCTCCCCAGGGCTAAGGAAATTGATTCTCGTAGGTTCATTGACGGGCCTCCTGCTCAATCCGCCCATCTACCATCGTGACGGTGCGGTCAGTCTCAGCCGCCAGCTCAGGGTTGTGGGTAATGAAGACGATGGTCTTACCTTGCTCTTGGTGAAGCTCATGGAAGAGGTCCATGACCATGCGCCCAGTGTGGGAGTCCAGGGCGCCGGTTGGTTCGTCCGCCAGGAGCAGGGGCGGGTCGTTGGCTAGGGCGCGGGCGATAGCAACACGCTGTTTCTGGCCACCTGAAAGAGCTGCAGGGCTATGATCCATACGGTCAGCCATGCCCATCTGCTCCAGCAGGTGAGCGGCGCGGTCGCGGCGGTCGCGGGGGTTCACACCGGCGTACATCATGGGCATTTCCACGTTTTTGAGAGCCGAGATACGGCCCACCAGGTTAAAGCTTTGGAAGATGAACCCAATGTTCTGGCTGCGGTAGTAGGCCAGTTCGTCGTCAGAGAGGGAAGGGATATCCTCACCGGCGAAGGTGTAGTAGCCGTAGGTGGCCCTATCGAGTAGGCCGATGATGTTCATCAGTGTGGTTTTACCGGAACCTGACTGGCCCACCACTGACACAAACTCACCGTGATCAACATGGAAGTCGATGCCAGGGAGTACCGTGATGGCGCTGGGTGTTCCCATGTTGAAGGTTTTGACGATACCTCGCATATCGAGCAGAGTGCTCATGGCTACCACCCGAAGCTGGTGCCGGCGTCAAGGGTGACTTTTTCACCCACGCGGTGGCGGTAGGTTTCGCCGGGGGTGAGTACCATGTCACCGCTGGCCACCTCACCGCTGGTAAGGGAGATATCGAATTCGTTGGCTAGGCCAGTTTCTACAGGGCGCTCTTCGAGGGTGAAGGAGCCATCATCGTTGGGTACGGCCACTACGATGCTCTTCTTACCGAGGTCGTTGGTGTAGACCGCATCCAGAGGCACAGCCAGGGAGCTCTCTTCTTCAGAGGTGATGATGCTGGCCTTGACAGATGAGCCCAGGTAGAGGCCCTCACGGTTGCCGGTGACTTCGATGGTGACGGTAAAGGTGGGGGCTGACCCGTTACCGGCCATTACACCGGCCGCTTCATCGTTGCCCTGCTGGGCTGAGTCAGCGATGGAGGCTACGGAGGTGACGGTGCCTGCGTATTCCTTGCTTCCGGTGGCTCCGGCGGTGAAGGTGACGCGGTTGCCTTCCTTAATGGTGGCCACATCAGCTTCGCGGACGCTGGTGGTGATGGTGAGCGTGGAATCGTCACCGATAGTAACAACAGGCCCACTTGCCGGGGCACCAGGTTTAGCGACGCTCATAACTACACCGTTGATGGGTGAGGTGAGGGTAGCTGAGGTGAGGTCGCTTTGTAGGGCACCTACTGTCTGGTTGCGGGTGGTTTCTGCGCTGGCCAGGGCGGTGCGGGCGTTGTTGAGTTCAGTTTCCAGGGCTGCTAGCTGGGTGTTTGCGGCGGCGCGGGCGGTGGTGACGCCGGTGTCTGCGTCCGTTTTGGCCCCGTTAGCCAGGCGCAGGGCAGATTCTGCGGCGGCAACGTCGGCGTTGAAGAGGGTGAGGTCTTCACCGGCTGCAGCGGCCTGGTCGCGCATCTGCTGCTTGGTTTTGAGGTCGGCCGCAGCTAGGGTGACCTGCTCGTTAGCAGTGCGCTGGGCGGCTAGGGCGGCCAGAATTTCGGGGTTGGTGCCGTTGGCGATTCCCTGGCTGTACTGGTCGTAGGCGGTCTGTGCTGCGTTCAGGGCACTCTGGGCGGTGGTGACGGACCCGTCCAGCTGGGTGCGCTGGGTGTCAAGGTCCCCTTGCAAGGTGGAGGTATCGATGGTGGCTAGGGTCTGGCCAAGTTCTACCCGGTCACCTACTTCTACCTCCACGGAGCTAACGGGGCTGGTCAGGTGGGTGGTAATGGAGCGAATTTCACCGGGCTGCACAGTGCCGTCCACCCGCACCTTGTTGCTGACACCTTCATCGCTCAGAGTCAGGTAGTCGCTGGAAGGAATAGTTGAGTGGGCGCTGGTGCCGCTACCGAAGATGCTGTTGATGAGAAGTGCACCGATGGCGATCAGAGCGATGATGCCTAGGGCAAGGCCGATGAGTACCTTACTGAGGGTGCTCATTTTCTTTTTAGCTGGTGCACGCCGGTGTGCTGATCCCGGTGTAGGGGGTGGGGGTGGTGGGGGTGGTGCTCATGGTTGTGGGCCTTCATCAATAGGGGAAATAGATGTGATGTAGTCCTTTCAGTGTAAGTTCTTATCTGCCCTATGTGTGGCCGTATTGATACTAAAAATGACAAATCATACTTGAGTATGACAAGCAGCGGCACCACCCTGCACCCATCTTTTACACAAAAATATTGCCGAGCATCAGGAAGATCGCGAAGCCAATCACCATAAGCAGTGGGACGAAGATGATGACGGCACCCCCGATGGTCAAGGCAATGGTGGCGGTAACTTTTTCTTTCCCCTTCATGAAGAGAGCCACGATGGCAAGGACGACAACACCGACCCAGCTGATGCCTCTAGGCAGCATGAAGTTAAACGATCCCTCGATGAATAAGAAATCAATGATGCCGGTGATGGTGAGTAGTGCCATCAGTGCTAGGGCCCCAAGGCCTAGAGGGTTCAGCTTTTTTCCTTCCTCGGGGAGAGGAGCCCCAGGGTTGGAAGTGCCGGGATGCGGGGCGCTAAGGTGTGGGGTTGCGGGCTGTGGGTTCAGCTGCTGCGGCCCAGGGTGAACCGGAGCAGAGGGCAAGGGGGTAACCGGGCTTGCAGGGTGATGAGATACATTGTTCATGTTCACCAGTATGGAGAGAAATTCTCATTCCCACTAGGACTTTTAGAGATTTGTGGACAAATCTGGGGGTACCTTACGTGTTTATGACTGAATGTTGAGCGAGTTATCCACAGGTTCGGCAGGATGGGCTGCATCAACGGCGCGAATGGCCTCACCCAAATCATAGGCCTCCTGCTCGGCTAAGAGCTGGGCAGAATCAGTGAGCACATCAGCCACACGATTCTTCAGCTCAGTTGCACTTGCCAGGCCGTCCTCTTGCAGGACCAGGCGCTCACCGGCGTCCGTATCAGCTTCGGCGCCCGAACCGGCCCCTGCGCCCTGCTCCGTAGCGTCCTCAAGCTCGAAGAGAGCGAAGCCGTAGCGGCGTTCGTCCCCAATGTAGAAAACGTTGAGTAGCAGGGTGAAGACGCGACCGGTCAGGTCGATGTAGGTCTTTTCAAGTTCAGCGGTTTCTAGCCAGAGGCCATCGACCTCAGCGGGGCGTCATAGGCGAACTCGTAGCCAAAGTCAGTTGCCAGGGCGTGGGCCAGCGGGCCGATACCGTAGTCAGGGCGAGCCATCGGAATCCTTAATGCGGGAAAAGTAGTAGAGCGGACGCCGGAATCAGCTAGTCCATATCGCGGCCGGCGGTCTCGGGTACCGCCGCGCGGGTAAAGGTAATCAGGCCGATACCAATAACGGCAAAGACCGCGAAGGTCATACCTAATCCCAGGGATGCAACCATCTGCGGGAAGAAGAGAGAGACCATAAAGTTAGCAATCCAGGAGACAAAGGTAGCCAGGCCCATACCGGCACCGCGCACGCGGGCAGGGAAAACTTCGCTCATGAGCACCCAGGTCACCGGCGAGACAGCACCTTGCTGGAAGACCAGGAAGATAATCGAAATGGCCAAGGTAGCCCAGGGGCGGGCGGTAGCATCGAGCACCTGTGAGGTCACCGCCAGCATAGCCAGTGAGAAGGTGGTGCCGGCCAGGCCGATGGTCAGTACCAGGCGGCGGGGGAAGCGCCCCACGAACCAGAGACCCACCGCCGCACCCAGCACCGACAGCACACCGTTGGAGATATTAGCGGTCAGTGCCGCATCGGTGGAGAAGCCTGCCTCACGCAGCACCTGGGTGCCGTAGTACATGAGGGCGTTCACGCCGGTAGCTTGCTGCACGATACCGATAGAAGCAGCCAAAAGTAGGGTGGTGCGCAGGGCCGGGTCGCGCCAGAGCAGCTTGAAAGCACCGCGCTCGGCGGTGGCTTCCCGGCGGTACCCTGGCGATTCGGGCACCAGGAACATGCCCACGAAAAGGACGATGGCCGGGACGATAGAGATAGCGAACATGACTCGCCAAATCATCACCTGGTGGGCAAAAATATTGCCAATCATGGCATTGACCACGTAGGCGGTGAGCTGACCAAAGACAATCATGAACTGGTTACGCGTCACGATAGCCCCACGGCGGTTAGCCGGGGAAATCTCCGCCAGATAAATCGGCACTACCGCCGAGGCTGCACCGACCGCTAGGCCCACCAGCACACGGAAAATAATGAAGATACCAAGGGTGGGGGCCAAGGCTAGGCCCAGGGAGCTAGCAGCGAAGACGAGGGCGAGGGTGAAGAGCACGCGGCGGCGTCCGAACCGATCGATGAGTTGCCCGGCAAGGAGTGCACCAAAGGCGGCACCCAGGGTCAGGGCTGAGGTTGCCATACCTTCAGCGGCAGGGGACAGTGTGAAATCCTGTTGTAAGAAGGGTAGTGCACCGTTGATAATTCCGGTGTCGTAGCCGAAGAGAAAACCACCCACCGAGATGATCCAGGTGTAGAGGGTGACCCGGCGGGGGTCAGTAACGTGTGTCATGCGCACTCCTTTATAAACCTCAGCAATTCTAAGCCTTCTTGCGGCACGCTAGGCGTATATGACGCCGCCCCTGTGTTGGCTTGGGCCGGGCGGCAGATAGAAAATACCCCCTCAAAAATGCAGCCGCCTGCCATTTTTACAGGGTTTGTGCATTTTAAGGGGGTAAGTGGGCTGGGCTAGGTTAGTGCTTGCGGCGGCGCAGAGTCAGGACGCCAGCACCCAGCGCGAGCGCGCCAACCAGGGAAACACCAAGGGCTGAGGCGCCGGTTGAGGCCAGGCGACCTCCGCCTGCTGACGGGGACTCAGTTGCCCCGGTGGAGGGCTGTTGGGTGGCTCCACCGGCAGCTTGCTGGCTGGGGTTTGCCCCGGCGTTAGCTGATGCGGTGTTGCCCGAGTCAGCGCCAGCAGGGCTGGTGTTCTCAGCTTCGGTGCTTTCAGGTGTGCGGACGTCATCGGCCCCCTGGCTGGGCTCGGCGGTGGGTTCAACAGTAGGCTCGGCAGTCGGTTCAACAGTGGGCTCGACGGTCGGTTCAACGCTGGGCTCAGGGCTAGGTTCAACGCTGGGTTCGGCAGTGGGTTCCACACTAGGCTCGACTGTCGGTTCAACGCTGGGCTCAGGGCTAGGTTCAACAGTAGGCTCTGCACTGGGCTCAGGGCTAGGTTCAACACTGGGCTCAGGGCTGGGCTCGGCAGTGGGTTCAACAGTAGGCTCGACAGTCGGTTCTGCGCTGGGCTCGACAGTAGGCTCTGCACTGGGCTCAGGGCTGGGCTCGGCAGTGGGTTCCACACTAGGCTCGACAGTCGGTTCTGCACTGGGCTCAGGGCTAGGAGTTTCATCCTTGGCACCGGTGAGGCATTCCTCCAGGGTAGCGTTACCTACCACAAAGATTGCCTGCTGGGTCTGACTGCGGGCAATGGTGCCGTTCGGCAGCGGGGCGCTGTAGTAGACGTCAAAGGCGTAGGTGCCGGGGGCGGTAAAGACCCAGTTTGCGTGGGCGTGGGTGGCGAAATCAATGTCGATGGTGGTGTCTTTGCTTGCGCCTCCTGCCTGGAGGGTCACACCTCCGGCAAAGTCCTGTTCGTAGACACCGTAAGCGGCACCGTCAGGCAGCGCGGTGGGTACCAGGTGCAAGGTAACAGGCCCTGCTAGCTGGGTGTAGTCAACGTCTTGGGTGTTCCAACCGGGCCAGACAATTCCGGCCTGCTGAGTTTGTGGAAGGCCGTAGAACTCGCTACCAGCGGGGCCGAGGAAGTCCAGTTCAGGGGCCATCATCTGTTCCTGGCGGGTGAAACGGGCGTTATCCCCTACCCCAAGCACTACATCGTTCAAGGAACGGTCAGCGGCTTCACGGGTAATAGATGAGGTTTCATCTTTCAGGGCCAGCTTGAGGGCACCGCCAGCTAAGGATGCCTTGATGTCAACGTGGCCGTTAGTGAGTAGGTAGCGGCCTTCCATGCTGGGGCTCTGGCAGCGTTTGGCATCTGGCAGTATCTGGGCAGGTGCGGAAGGGCTGACGGTGGGCTCGGGGCTAGCGGAAGGTTCCGGGCTAGCGGAAGGTTCCGGGCTGACCGTAGGTTCAGGGCTAGCCGTGGTAGAAGGAGCAGGTAAGGACGCGCTCGGTGCTGGCTCACTGGGCTCAGGGCTCGGCGCAGGCTGGCTGGGTTCCGCAGTGGGCGCGGGACTCGTAGAAGGCTCAGGGCTGGCAGAGGGTTCAGGGCTGGCAGAGGGTTCAGGAGCCGGTTCTGCTAGGGGTTCGGTCAGTTGGAGCGAACCGCTAGACATATATTCCTCACCGGGCACATAGTTGCTGGTGACCGTGTGACGGTCGGTGTGAGCGTCCATGTCGGGGTGGGGAGTGATGTTGAAGATGGCGTGGTAGCCCTTGAGCCAGCTAGCTGCGCTGAGGTAGCAGCTAGCCACACCGTTATCAATGTGGGCGTAGCAGTTAGCTGCCCCAGAGGCATCCTCGGCACGGCGGAACATGCCCCCTGCCACGTAGCCGCGCACGGTGGGGTCAGCGAACTTAATCTGCACCAGGTTGTAGCCCTCATATTCAGAGGGTTTGATGGTGACGCTGTAATCTCCACTGGTGAGGGCCTGGTGGCCAGTGGGGAGCACTGTGTTGTCGGGGTCAGTGATGGGGGCGGGCCAGCGTCCTTCACCGGCATCTGAGCGCACACTTACTTGCTGCTCTGGCTGGTAGGTTAGGGCGGGGGTAACCCACTTGGCGGCGGTTGCCCCAGAGCCTGCCGCAGCCCCGTCAGGAATAAAGACACCCTGAATCTGGGAGTCTAGGGAGCCGAGCATCTCAGACCAGGTGGCGGTGCCGCCCTCGACCCGCACATCGGTGAGGAAGTAGCCCTGGTTGTAGAGGGTTAGGGTGCCTGAGACGTCGGTGCGGCCGGCATCAAAGGTGATGTCGGTGAGGGATTCGTCCCCATCCTGCTCTTGGGTGGGCTTGGGAGAAAGGCTTAGGCTGTAGTTTTCGGCGCTCAGGGCGGTGGTGAGGGCCTTGTTGTAGGTGTCAATGAGGGGTGCCTCAGTGGCTGCCCCTTCACCGTCAACTGGGCGGTTGCCGCCTACCTGCCAGATGGCGGTAACTGGTTTGGATTCGATGGTTTGCCCATCAAGGCCGCGGGCTACTGTGCGGTAGGTGATTTCGTAGCGGCCGGGGCGGGAGAAGGTGGTGTAGTTGTGGGTGTGGGCGCCGGGGGTGAGTACGGCCGATTGAAAGTCGGGGTCGGTGGAGCTGAGCATGCGGCGCACGTCGTTGGGGAAGTAGTTGGAGCGGTAGGTGAACATTTCCATGACGCCGGGGCCGTCAACCTTGAGCAGGTCGAGGGTGAAGGTGCCGTCGCGGAAGTTTTCTACGGGAATGTTGCTATCTGCCCCGAAGCCGATCCAGGCTGGGTCGTGGTTGCCGTAGGGCAGGGAGGGTGCCATGTAGAGTTTGTCGCCGGGTTCACCGAGGAACTGGGTGTTGGGGGAATCGGGCACGGTGAAGATGTACTGATTTTTGGCTTCTGCGCGGGTGGAGTAGCCTTTACCGATCCAGAGAACGGACTGGTCAAAGGGGATGAGGGCGTCCTTCTGGTCGCCGTGGGGCATTTTGCCGTAGAGGTTAAAGGTGTCTTCTTCCCAGACAGTTTGGGGAGCATCAATGTGGGCTTGGGTGCCTACGATTTTTCCGTCGTCGGGCCCTGCGATAGCAGGTAGGGCTGAGCCGGCGAGGGTGGCGATGGCTAGGGCTGAGAGGGTCAGGGCCCGGTAAGGACGCCGGGAGGAGGCTAGTCGAGATGAGGGAGATGGGGCGGGGTTTTGGTTGTGCATGGGGGTCTTTCTAGTGGGTGCTGGGGGAGCTAAAAACCATATTAGTTATTGAGAATGATTATCATTAAAGATATTCTAAAAGGTGAGAAAAACCAAGCATTCACCTAGAAAGCAGATCATGCGACAATTCCCCCAAGTCCTCTCGGTTGCAGCCCTTTCAGTGGCCCTTATAGCAGGCCCCCTAGCCGCAGCACCCGCCACCACTAACACCCCTGGGCACACTGCCGACGCCATCAGCCAGGTACAACCGGCTAGCGCAGACGAAGCCAGCCCCCGCACCGTCCTAGCTACCGAGCACACCGACGCCCTGGCCGTAGGGTTAGCCAACGGCCAGCTAGACCTCTTCACCTTCGCAGACCTGCCCGGCGCACCCCACACCCGCCTAGACCCGGCACAGACCACCTTCAACTTGCAAGACCGCCCTGAGACCCGCGTCCAGGTTCCCGCAGGGTTCGATTTCCTGGGAGAAGAAGGCAAAACCATCTGGCTAGCCCCTCAAACCCAGATAGCTGAGGTACTCTGGCCCGGCTGGAACACTGAGAGCATCCGCCCCGGTGAATTGGCAGGGGACACCATCAACTTGGAGCTGGTAAGAACCAAGGCACCCGAGGGTGGAGCCGTTGAAATATTCCAGTCCTCCCCCTTTGGTATCAGCCGGATCTTTAGCTCCAGCGAGAAACTACCTACCTACCAGCAGCCGGTAGGCGCACACGTTCACGCCAACTGGGCCTTTACCGCTACAGGAACCTACGAGCTAACCTTCCAGGCCAGCGCTACCCGCACAGATGGAACCTCCATCAGCGCCGAGCAGACCTACACCTTTGTCGTAGGCCAGCTACCTGACGATTCAGCCGACCAGGGTGAGCAGCCCCAGCCAGAGACCCTGAGCCCCGCACCAGAAGCACCGGCACCTACCTCTGCCCCAGAGGTAGCTACCCCTGCTTCTCCTGCCCCATCAGCCCCGGCACCTGCCCCGGAGGAAACCAGCGCAGCACCGGCCCCCACCCAAGATGCAGCTGAAACTCCTTCTGCTCCAGAAACAGAGTCTGCTGCCCCCGCTGGCGATGACCAGACCAGCCCTGCCACTCAGCCTGAAGCTCTGCCGCCGGTAAGCAACCCCAACCAGGCTCATCAGACCCCTGACTCACAGGCCCCTGCCTCCCAGGCACCAGCCCAGAGCCAGCCTCTTTCAGGGAGCACCCAGCAGAACCCCGCCCCCCAGAAGTGCCAGGCCACCGAAGAGCTCATTAAGCCTGCCCAGCAGGCTCAGGCCAGTGACGAAGGAACTATCAACCGGGCGTCCGCACCGACCCTAGAGAAGCCTGCCTTCACCATTCAACGGGCTGTAGACACCCGCACCGACCGCGCCACCAGTGGCCACTTTGATTTTGGTGCAGTTCTCAACGGCGGCAACCTATCAGCACAGATTAAGGACGACCGTACCTCCCCGGCCATCTGGAAGCAGCCCAGCGCTCTTACCTTCGTCCTCGGTGACGGCGCTAAAACCACCATGCCCGGCGGTATGGGGCACATTGCTCCGGCAGGGTCCGAGGTCTACCTCATTGGGGCAACCCAGCAGGCCACCGTACCTTGGGTTGGTTGGAACACCCAGAACCCTGAACTGGTTGCCCAGGCCGCTGGCCCCGCAACCCTCACCCTGACCGACATGCAGGGCCCCGGCCAGCTCTCAGTGTTCCTCTCCGGTAACTTCGGTTCAGCAGGCACCACCGTCTTCAATAAGGTCGGTGACTCCTTCTCTGTACCGTTGAACACCCACCAGCACGGGAACTGGGTCTTTACTGCCCCTGGCATCTACACTGCCACTCTCACCTGGTCTGCTCCCCTTAAGAATGGTCAGCAGGTCTCATCTAGCGGCACCCTTACCTTTGAGGTAGGCGATGTCAGCTCAGCACAGGCACCTCAGCAGCAAGGCCAGCCCCAGGAAGAGACCCAAGATCAGGGGAAGGCCACCCAGCAGGACGCCACCCCCAAGTCCACCTCTGATGGCGAGCAGAAGGGGTCAGTAGATCAGACCACCGGCATTGTGACTCGCCCTGATGGGTCACAGGTGCGCATTGTGGGCAAGACCGCTGATGGGCGCGACTGCACCTTGAGCGAAGAAGAATTGAAGCAGGCTCAGCAGGCTTCTGCTCGTGGCGAGCTAGCCTACACCGGTGCTTCCTCGGTGGGCACTGTAGTTGCAGCTGGCGCCCTGGCTCTGCTTCTTGGTGCCGGTGCTTTGATTGTTCTGCGTCGCCGTTCCGCTGGCCATGCAGCCTAAGCACCTGCCTGCCTGCCTCCCCCTTCTGTTAGCTTTTCTTCTAGCTTTAACCGGCTGTAGTGGGTTAGCAGAGCGGGGGCAGCAGGGGTTACAGGTGGTGGCCTCCACCCCGATTCTGGCCGATTTGGCCTCATCGATTGCCGGCGACAGGGCCCAAGTGACGTCCCTGGTGCCGGCAGGGGCCAACCCTCACACCTATGAGCCTTCCCTGCATGATGTGCGTCAGATAGCCTATGCCGATGTGGCTTTCACCAACGGCTTACTGTTGGAACAGCAAAAGCTGGTGCGCATGGTAGATGCCAACCTACCTCAAGACGCTATCTCGGTGGCCGTTGCTGAAGAGATTGAAAGCTACGGGGGTAAGCTCATCCCTATCGTTGAGGACGCTTCTTTAGACTCCATCTGGTTAGGTCTGCGTACCTCTGGTGCGCCTCGTGAAGCCGAGCTAGCCCGTGATGCTTCAGTTACCTTCCGGGCCACTGAGGCCAGTGGGCCGGGGCAGCTAGCAGCTTTCATTACTGGCACCTTTGGGTCGGTAGAGAAGGTGGCCGATTCGGGGGAAGGCGGGCATCATCATTCTGGTGCTTTGGGAGAGACTGCTCTTCCTCTCCAAGCTCACACCCACCTATCATGGGCATATACCCAGCCGGGTATATACTCTTTGAGTCTTGAAGCCCAAGCCCGCACCACTGAAGGCAACCCCCTTCCCGGGCTTAGAGACGTCCCCCCTACCCCCGTACATTTTGCGGTAGGTGTCTTACCTGATGCCCAGGTTCAGGCCATGGAAGAAGCAAGCGGTAAGCCAGTTACTGTGCTTGACGCTGGGCACGCTGATTTAACTGCTCAGCTAGATAGCGGCCAGCTAGTAATCCGCACCGATTCTGACGGTCAGGTCACCGAGTACGACCCGGCCACCACCGTCATCGCGGTGCCCTCCCGCACCTTACAGGAGCTTCCGGCCGGGCCCCAGTACCGCTTCCTCGGCAAACCAGGCGACCAGGTCTATCTTCTGGCCCAGGCAGTGCTAGGTAAGCACGTACACGGCGAAATTGACCCCCACATCTGGCATTCGGTGCCCAACGTCATGTCCACCGCCCAACTCATGCGCGATACTCTCATCGCAGCCGACCCCGCAGGGGCCGCCACCTACCGGGCTAATACTGAGGCCCTACTAGCTGAGCTAGAAGGAACTGATCAAGAGCTTCACCGCATATATGATCAGCTCCCCGACGCAGCTAAAAATCTGGTGACCACCCACGACGGTTACCGCTACCTGGCTTCAACCTACGGCCTAAATATTGCTGGCTATGTCTCGCCGGTGGCTGGTGTTGAGCCTAGCATCCAGCAGCGCGAGCGCCTGCGGCGCACTATCGACGATTTGGCTGTGCCTGCTCTTTATACGGAGCGCCGGTTGATGAATAGGACGCCGGTGCTCAAGCAGGTGGGTGATGAGGCTGGTGTGAGGGTTTGTGAGCTTTATTCCGATTCTCTTGATGCAGATGCGCCTAGTTATTCCCAGATGATGCTGACGAACGCGCAGATTATTACTGATTGTTCAGCTACTTCCCCTTAAGGATTTTTCTATGAAGACTTCTACTCGTTGTACTGCTGCCCTTGCTGTGGCGGCCTTGTTGGTGCCTACCTCCGTGTTGAGTTCGGTTGCTTATGCTGCTGAGGAGAATAAGAGCGCCCAGGAGCGTGCTTTGGAGCAGACTCTTTCTCCTGATGAGCCGGTGGTGACTGGTCAGCATGAGATTTCTGCTGGGCATGTTGATATGGGCCCGGCTTTTGTGGAGGGTTCTTGGGAGTTGATGTTCCGTGATGATTCGACTGCTGAGCCGGTGTGGCGTGATCCTGCGGAGGTGGTGCTTCGTGGGGATGATACTGCCATGATGTTGGTGCCTGATGATCCTCGTTATTCTTTTGTGCAGGCTAAGGCTGGTGATGAGGTGTATGTGATTCCGCAGACTGAGCTGGCTGGGGTGGTGTGGCCGGGTTGGAATACTCAGAACCCTCAGGTGGTGGAGCGTTTGGGTCGTGGGGTTACCTTCACTCTTGAGGGGGTGGAGGGCCCTGGCGGGTTCTCGCTGTATTTGGAGAACGGTACTTTCGGCGCCCCTGATGTGTTGTGGTCCTCTGATAATAGTGACCCTCAGGATATTTTTGTTGAGCCTAATGTGCATACTCACGCTAACTGGGTTTTCACTGCCCCTGGCGCCTATTATTTGACGGTGCGGGCTCATGCTGAGCTGGCTGATGGGACGGTTGTGAGTGATACTGCCCGTTTGCTTTTTGCTGTGGGTTCGTCGGTGAGTAATGAGCAGGTTTTTGCTGGGGCGGACGCTTTAGGTTCGGTTGATGAGGGCGCTACGGCGCAGGGGGGTGAGAGCTCATCTGCCGAGGGTGTTGCTTCTGCCCCTGCTGGTGATAGTTCGCAGGCTGGTGTCGAGGCTGAGGCCGGTGGGTCTGGTCTGCCGCTTGGTTTGGTTGTTGGTGGTGCTCTGCTGCTGCTAGGCCTCATTGTTGGGGGTATCTTGGTAGCTCGCCGTTCTGCCGCTGCTAAGGCTGAAGCCTTTAAGCACTCTACGGGGGCTCGTTCATGACCACCGCTTTACCTGATTTTACGCAGCAGGGTGTGGGTGCGGCGTCCGCCCCTACTCTTACTATCACCGACTTGCATGCGGGTTACCCGGGGCGGCCTGTGCTGACTGGTCTGAGTCTTACTCTGTGCCCCGGTGAGTTTGTGGGGCTGATTGGTGCTAATGGTTCTGGCAAGACTACCTTGCTGCGGTCTTTGCTGGGGCTGGTTCCTACGAGTAAGGGGCGTATTGATATTTTGGGGCTGCCACCCCTTAAGGCTCGCTCTCATATTGGTTATGTGCCGCAGAAGCATCTTTTTCAGTGGGATTTCCCTATTACTGTGGAAAATGCTGTGATGAGTGCCCGGACGCGGGCGATTGGTTGGTTTCGTCGCCCTGGTCGAGCGGACTGGCAGGCGGTTTATTCGGCTCTTGATAAGGCTGAGTTGACTGGGCTGAAGGATCGCCCTGTGGGTGAGCTTTCTGGTGGGCAGAAGCAGCGGGTGTTGCTTGCCCGTGCTTTGGCGTCCGCGCCGAAGCTTTTGTTGCTGGATGAGCCTTTTACTGGTGTGGATGCCCCTACCCAGGATTCTCTTAACCGTCTTTATCGGTCTTTGACGGCTGAGGGCATGACTATTCTCATGTCGACTCACGATATGGTGTCGGCCCGTAACTGGTGCAGCCGCATTGTGGGTGTGCGCGGTGATTTAGCCGTTGATGCCCCTGCCCAGCAACATAGTGTCGAGGAGCTTTATGCTTTCTTGCACGGACAACACGAAGGCTGTGAGTTAGCCCTATGATTACTCCTCTGGAATTTGTTCAAGATCTTTTCAACCCTAATCTGGCGTTTCTGGCGCGTGCGCTGGCGGCGGTGGTGATTGCTTCTCTGATTACGGGGCTGGTGGGTTGCCATGTGGTCATGCGCGGCATGGTTTTCATTGGTGATGCTGTGGCTCACTCGGTTTTTCCGGGTTTGGCGGTGGCTTTTGTGGTGGGTGGTTCTTTGGTGCTGGGCGGTTTGGTTGCTGGTGTGGTGACTGCTGTTCTGGTGGCAATTTTTAGCCAGAATCAGAAGCTTAAAGAGGATTCGGTGATTGGTATTTTCTTTGCTGGGGCTTTTGCTTTGGGTATTACTATCATTTCTCTTGCCCCGGGGTATTCGGGGTCGGTGCAGGACTTTTTGTTTGGTTCCATTGTGGGTATTTCTAGTGCGGACGTTGCCCAGGCGGCGGTGATTGCCGCGGTGCTGGCGCTGGTTTTGGGTCTTTTCCATAAGGAGATTGTGGCGGTGTCTCTTGATAAGGAGAGTGCTCGGGCTGCGGGTTTGCCGGTGTTGGCTCTGGATATTTTGCTCTATGTGGTGGTGACGGTGTCTGTTGTGATTTCTTTGCAGACTTTGGGTAATGTGCTGGTGCTGGCTTTGCTGGTGATACCGGCGGCTACGGCCCGGCTGCTCTGCTCTACCTTGGGGCGCATGATGGTCTTTGCACCGGCCTTCGGGGCGGTGACGTCAACGGTGGGGCTCTATCTTTCCTGGGCTTTCAACCTGCCTACTGGCGGTGTCATCGTGCTGACTATGATTGCCGGGTTCCTGCTCTGCTGGGCGGCTAGTCGGATCTTTCAGGGGAACTTTAGCGTCAAAAGCGCGGTTCCTGGGTAGGGATCGGCAGGGGTTGGGGGCATCTTCTGTAAAGAAGTTGTCCTTATCTTGCTTTTGTTCCCTGCCCTGGGAAAGATAGTGAGTGAACTATTATCGAGCGATTGAAGGATGAGACATGATTTTCATTGTTGTGAAGTTTCAGGTGAAGGACGGCGACCGCGAGGGCTTTTTGGCTGCAACTCGTGAGTTCACTGAGGCTACCCGCGCTGAGCCGGGTAATAAGTGGTACGAGTGGTCTTTGAGCGTGGAGAACCCCAATGAGGTAGTTCTGATTGAGGCTTTTGAGGACGACGCTGCGGAAGCTCATGTGGAGTCTGAGCACTTCGCTCAGGGTATGGAGTCTATCCGTCCTTGGCTAACTGCAACCCCCAAGATTCTTTCTCGTGCCGTTGAGGGCGATGGCTGGGATGAGATGGAAGAGCTGAAGGTTTCTTAGTCTTTTCTTCACGAGCTTTCTGAAGAGAAGGGTGATGGGACCGGCCTCCCCCACTGTCCTCGTTACGGGTGCCACAGGTTTCTTGGGTAAATATGTGGTGCAAGAACTGTTGGATCATGGGTATCGTGTTCTTGCTGCTGGGCGTAACCGGCAGCGGCTAGCTAGTTTGCAGGGCCCTGGTGTTACTACCTTTGCGGGCAGTCTTACTGAGCTTTCTCGCCAGCAGGTGAGCTTTGATGGTGTGGTTCATTGTGCGGCGCTTTCAACCACCTGGGGCAGCCGTGAAGAGTTTTATCTTCATAATGTTCTGGGGTTGCAGCAGGTGGTTGATTTTGCCAAGCGCAGTGGGGCTCAGCGTTTGGTGCATATTTCTTCCCCTAGTATTTATGCCCAGCGTGGGGATCGTTTGAATATTCGTGAGGACGAGTACGATCCGGCTAATACTCTGACCAACTATATTTGGAGTAAGTTGCGCTCTGAGGAGCTCCTTGCGGCGGTTGATTCTCAGGAGCTAGAAACTGTTGTGTTGAGGCCGCGGGGGCTCATGGGTGCTGAGGATCCGAGCATTGTTCCTCGTTTTCTTGCTATTAATGCCAGGTTCGGTGTTCCTCTGGTCAATGAGGGTGCCCATCTGATTGATTTGACCTGTGTGCAGAATGTTGCTCTGGCCTGCCGTCTTGCTATGGAGTCCCCGCAGGCTGTAGGTGGAACCTATAACATTACGAATGGGGAGCCGCGGCCCTTTAAAGAGCTGGTTGATTTTATGTTTGACCGGTTGGGGCAGCCGGTGCGGTATCGCAGGGTCAGTGAGGCTGTACTGTATGGGGGTGCGGCGGCTCTTGAGGGCTTGTACCGTACCTTTAATTGGGTGGCGGAGCCTCCTTTGATGCGGTATAGCGTCTGTACTGTTGCTTATGCCCAGACCCTTGATATTAGTCGTGCCCGTGAGGATCTGGGCTATTGCCCGCAGGTGCCTCTTGATCAGGGGATTGAGAGTTCTGCTGCGGCCCATCGTGGGGTAGGGCCGTCATTTTAGGGGCGGGTGTGGTTTTCTAGGGCTGCGGTGTAGACCGCTAGTAGCTTGTCAGTAAAGTTTGTTTGTTGGGCTCGTTGCCTCTCATCGAGGGTTGCTTGGCTTAGTTTTTGCACCATTTCTGGTGCGGACGCCAGCCGGTTGAGGGTGTGCGCTAGCCCTTGTTCGTGGGGGTTGGGGGTGCAGAGGGCCCCAGCTGGGGGGACGACTTCTGCTAGGTCTGGGTCGCAGTAGATGATGGGTAGGCCGGTGGCTATGGCTTCGAGCATGACCATGGGCTGGTTATCAAAGTCGTGGGAGCTTGAGACGAAGACGTGGTTTTCTTGCATGGCGGTGAGCACTTCGCTCTGCGGTACTCCCCCGTGTACTGTCACTTTTTCTTCTAGCTGGTGGTGGGCTATGAATTCTTTGACCTGGTTGAGGGCCATGCCGTCACCGTACATGTTGACCTGTAGGGGTGCTTTTAGCTGGGTGAGGGCGCCGAGGAAGACCAGGGGGCGTTTTTCTGGGGAGACTCGCCCGCACCACATGATGCGCAGGGGTTCTGTTCCGTCGTACTGCCGGGCTTCTGCGTGGGTGAGGGCCTGGGTGATGGAGGGTTCGATACCGTTGGAGATGATGGTTAGGGGCTTGTAGACCCCTTGTTCTTGGAGTTTGTGGGCAAAGTGGGCTGAGGGGACGATGACCTGGTCGGCGGTGTTGGCTTGAACGACCATGCTACGCCACATGTTACGGGCTGCGCGGGTGCGAGTGTAGGGTTGCCCCGGCTTGATGTGCACCCCTTGGTGGCTCATGGTGCGGTGGTGTAAGCGTTCGTAGATGCTTGTGGTGATGGTGGGTACTGGTAGTACTTTGCTCATGTAAACATCGAGTCTGCCGTGCATGGTTTGCACGAGGGGGATTTTTAGTGTGTGGGCTGCGCGGATTCCGGCGAAGGCTACGAACATTTCTGAGTGCACGTGGATAATGTCAGGTTTGATCTCTTGTAGGGCTGAGAGTGTGGCCTTATAGACTCGGCGCGGCGACCAGGGCAGGGGGTATCCTCCTGGTTTTATGAAGGGGTGGGTGGGTAGGCCGATAATATCTGGGTTGTCGTTGGGTTCGGTGAGGGGGCAGAGCACTGTGACCTGGTGCCCGAGGACTTGGAGTGCTTCTTTTTGGGCTTTGATGGATGTTTGGGCCCCGCCGAGTGTGGGCAGGTAGTAGTCGGTCAACATGGCTATGTGCATGTTTATCATTCTATGTAGATTCTGTGGGTCTAGGCCGGTGGTCTTGACTAGAATGGGTAAGGGGCGTTTTGTGCGTCCTCACTTTTACTGCCTACGACCGGGGAGCCAGATGACTTTGCCGAATGCCGCCCAGGCCCACCACGATGAGCATCTTGATGCTGATCATACGTCGGTTTCGCTTGCTGTTTCTACGGTGATTTTGGCTTTGCGCCGTAAGGAGGGCGAGTCGCATCATTCTCTGTGGCTGCCTCTGGTGCGTCGTTTGCGGGAGCCCTATAAGGGCCAGTGGGCTTTGCCGGGTGGGCCCTTGCACCCTGATTTGTCGCTTGAGGAGGCTGCTGGTTCTACCTTGAAGCGGGCTACTGGCCTGGTTCCGGGCTATTTGGAGCAGCTCTACGCTTTTGGGGATGTGCACCGCACTCCTGACTATAAGATTATGCGTGAGGGCGGGTCTTTGCCGCTCCCTTCTGAAGAAAATACACATGAGCGGGTAGTGTCGGTCATTTATTGGGCTTCTATTCCTCAAACCGAGGTGAATCGTACTCGTGTGCACGAGAATATTCGCTGGTTCCCGGTCGATGAGCTACCTATTTTGGCTTTTGACCATAATGAGATTATTGAGTACGCCCTCTACCGCCTGAAAAATAAGGTGGAGTACTCCCGTATTGCGCATTCTTTTTTGGGTGAGGAGTTCACTCTTGCCCAGTTGCGGGAGGTGTACGAGGCGATTTTGGGTCGGGCTCTTGATCCGGCGAATTTCCGCCGTCAGATTGCGGCGTCTAAATCTATTATTGATACAGGTAAGCGTGTTGAGGGCACCCGTCACCGCCCCCCGCGTCTTTACCGTTACAATCACTCACGTGCTTTTGCGGATCAGGGCCCTTTGGGTATGTACCGCGAAGCTGCTTATAAGGCCGAACAGGGGAAATAATTTTGATGAAGCGTCTTGCGCCCTTAGCTGCAGTTACTCTTCTGGCGTTGACCGCTTGTGGTTCTGGCACAGAGCCAGCCCCAGAAGCGACGACAGCTATCACCTATACCGATGGTATGACTGCCACTGTAGTTTCAGTGAAGTCGGCCAATACTTTTACCGCCAGTTTTGATGGGGTTGAGAAAGAGGTCCGCCTGATTAACACTGCTGCTCCTTCTGAGAATGGTGTGGCACTGTCTAATAATTGTTTGGTGGAAGAGTCCACGTCTTTGCTGGCTGAGAAGTTGCCTGAGGGTAGCCAGGTGACCTTGCATTTTGATGAGTCGCAGCGTGGGGCGACCGGCTATGTTGAGGCTGCGGTCTATGCCGGGGACGCTTTCATTAACCGTGATATGGCGCGGGCTGGGCTAGTTTCTACTACTTTCACTACCGCCACGGATGAGTTCTACGGCGAGGTTTCTCAGGCCCAGCAGGAGGCCGCTCATGAGGGCTTGGGTCTGTACTCAAAGGATGTCGAGTGCACTATTCCTGCCCAGATTCAGCAGCAGAAGGCTCTTGTAGAGGATGCCCGGTCTTGGGAGGTTGATACGTCACCGGAGGCTTCTGCCGAGCAGAGGCAGCGTGAAGCTGAGCGCCAGCGCGTCTACCAGGATGCTTCTCGTTTTTATAGGGAATTGGAGGGCCAGACTAAGGCTCCTGCCCAGTGGGTTGGTTCTATTGTTACCCTCGATGCTCTTGAGAGGCAGCTTGAGGATTTCCGTATGCTTCTGGGTGATGATTTCTACCCTGAGAACGGCACGAGCGTGAACCAGCAGAAGAAGGCTGAGTCGGAGGCTGTTCCGGTTCGCCCTGGTTCTTAGAGTCGTTTTAAATAAGGCCGGGTGCTGGCCGTCCCTCTGTATAAGAGCGGACGCCAGCACCCGGCTTTTTAGCTATGCGCAGGGCGCAAGGGGTTTAGGCTTCGGGGATGACCAGGCCCTTGGTCTGGGATACGGCGCGGTCGAAGCGGGCTGCGACGTCTTCCCAGTTGACGATGTTCCAGAAGGCTTTGACGTAGTCAGCCTTGACGTTCTGGTAGTCCAGGTAGAAGGCGTGTTCCCACATATCCAGCTGTAGGACAGGAATCAGGGCGACGGAGATATTGCCCTGCTGGTCGTAGAGCTGCTCGATGATTAGACGCTTACCGACGGTGTCCCAGGCGAGGATTGCCCAGCCGGAGCCCTGGATGGTGAGGGCTACGTTTTCGAAGTGGGCACGGAAGCCGTCGAAGGAGCCGAAGTCGTTGTCGATGGCTGCTGCTAGTTCGCCAACGGGCTTGTCGCCGCCCTCGGGTGAGAGGTTCTTCCAGAAGACGGAGTGGTTGGTGTGGCCGCCCAGGTTGAAGGCTAGGTCTTTGGAGAGCTTGCCGATGTTAGCGAAGTCGCCCTTTTCGCGGGCTTCTTCCATCTTTTCTAGGGCGGTGTTGGCGCCGCCGACGTAGGTGGCGTGGTGCTTGGAGTGGTGCAGCTCCATGATGCGTGCTGAGATGTGGGGTTCGAGGGCTGCGTAGTCGTAGTCGAGTTCAGGCAGTACGTACTTCTCTGACATGGTCTTTCCTTTCGTTGAAGGCCCTTCTTTGGGTCTTTCTGGGTTTAACTCTACACAGTGGGGTGGGTAAGGCACGAGAAGTTACTTGATAAGTTCCCTTATTTAGCCCTGGGCAAAATAGGTGACACCAGGAAGCGCGGACGCCAGCAGCAGGTTTTCCACAGTTTTCCACTTAAGAGCCAAGAAAGTTATCCACAGGTGGGGATAAATCTGGGGATATTCGAATTACACAGCCGAGGGTTTCGAAGATGTTCGAGAATTCCTAGGGTAAAGCAGGGAAGAACAAGGGCTGGGGTTCGAAAGTACATGGGTGTTGTTCGAAAATAACACCAGTGTCACTTATCCACGGGTGTGGATAAGGCTTGTGGAGAACCCCTCTTGAAGCCCTGGAATCGGGGTTTTTATGCACTTTCTGCCAGCTTTACCCACAGGGTCAAGGGGTTTTCCACCCTTTAAGTGGATATTGTTCACAGACTTATCCACAGGTGGGGATAAAGTGGCAGGTCGCTTCCCCACTGCCCCCAAAGACCCTTGGTAACTAGCTCTACCGCAGAGTCTTAGCCAGGAGCGTCCGCACCACTCTGGGGATAACCCTTGTGGATAAAGAAGAACCCCACCCCCTAGCCGAGGGTGGAGTTCTTATAACCTCTAGGTGAAGCCGGCCTACTACTTTTTAGTCCTCATCAAAAAGTTCGACATTCCGCACAGTGATAACTTCACTGGGCTTATTGCCCAGCACCGACTCGCCAATCTTTGCCAGGGACTTAATCTGACGGTTATTGAGCTGGTCAAAAACAATCTTCCGCACAGCCTCCACGTGACCAGGAGCAGCCTCCTGCACCTTAGCTAGACCACCTGGGAGCAAATGGCAGATGGAGACACGGCGGTCTTTAGCCCAAATGCTGCGCTCTACAAAATTATCTTTCTCTAACCGGGTTACTACGCGGGAGAGACGAGGTAGCAGGGTGTTAGTGTGCCGGGCCAGATCGGTCATAGTCAGCTTGTGCTGGGGAGCTTCTGAGAGCATGGCAAGCACCATATACTCAACGAAGCTCAGATTTGAATCCTTCTGTAGCTGATGTTCTAGCTGCCCAGGCAGATTAAACATGATAGATGAGATAAAGAGCCAGCCTTCACGCTCTTCTTCATTGAGCCAACGGGTTGTATCTTTGACGGCTAGGGGGGATTCTTCGCTCATGGTTCCTCTGGTCAGTACAGGGTGTGTAGGGGATACGGGGGGCATCTACCTAGTCTAAGTTTCTTCTGAAATAGTTTCTGCTTGAGTGTGCTCGTGTTGGTGAGTTTAGGGAAAAATATAGAATATTCTGGGCTAATTTTTACCCTGTGTCTCAAGAGGCACCCCATGAGCCCGGTTGTTAATATAGCCAGCTGCCAAAGATGCACCCCCATCACGTCACCGCCATCCTTACCTTGTTAACCGCCCAGATTTCGGCATTAGCTGAACTTAAGGCGCATAATGGAACCTAAAGCAAGCGAACACACACACTTGACCTAAGGAGAGGCATGTCTGAAGCGCCTCATACGGACCCGCTCTTTTCCCGAGGATCCTACGCAGAAACTAGCCGCATCTCAGAAATTATGCGCAAAGAATCGATAGGCGGTTTCATTCTTCTTGCCGCCACCGTCCTGGCGGTCGTACTGGCTAACACTCAGGCAGCCAGCTTCTATGAAGGCATCAGAGACACCGAGCTTGGGTTCAATATCCCCGGGTTTAGTCACCTGATGATGAATGTTCACCTCTGGGCAGCCGATGGCTTACTGACGGTCTTTTTCTTCCTGACCGGCCTGGAGCTGAAGAAAGAGTTCGCAGTAGGCGATTTGCGTGACCCGGGTAAGGCTATCGTTCCGGTTGCTGCCGCCTTCGGTGGTGCTATGACCCCAGCTATCATCTATTTCGCTATCAATCACGGCAACGAGACAGCCGTTCACGGTTGGGCTATTCCCGCAGCTACCGATATCGCTTTCGCCGTGG
The DNA here is from genome assembly GCF_053544215.1 of Rothia sp. 88186D007BW. Taxonomy (NCBI): domain Bacteria; kingdom Bacillati; phylum Actinomycetota; class Actinomycetes; order Micrococcales; family Micrococcaceae; genus Rothia; species Rothia sp. 88186D007BW. The sequence continues at coordinate 36,550 of NZ_JBPPTR010000014.1, forward strand.
CCGTCTTAGCCGGTGTAGGAACCTTCCTGCCTGCGGGTCTACGCACCTTCCTGCTGACCTTGGCTGTTGTCGATGACCTCATCGCCATCGTCATTATTGCCCTCTTTTACACCAGCAACTTCCACGCCTGGTACCTGATTGCCTCTATTCTTCCTATCGGCCTCTATTTCTGGGTGACCCACAAACATGAGAAGCTCTTCCACGATCACAAGTGGGCTGCCTGGGTTATCTTGCTGCCGCTAGGTATCGTCACCTGGGCACTCTTCCTTGAATCTGGTATTCACGCCACCATCGCCGGTGTTATTCTGGGCTTCTGTGTGCCTGTGCACATGACCGGCCAGACTAAGCAGGCTGAGGCCAATGCTTCTTTGGCTGAGACTCTAGAGCACCGCTGGCGCCCGCTGTCCACCGGCATCTGTGTGCCTCTCTTCGCCTTCTTCTCAGCGGGTGTGGCCGTGGGTGGCTGGGAGGGCCTGCGCACCGCCCTGGCTGATTCGGTAGCTATCGGTATTATGGTCGGTCTAGTTATCGGTAAAACTATCGGTATTACCGGTACAACCTGGCTCATTACCCGCTTCCGCGGGGTTAACCTGGACCCCGATATCAAATGGGTGGATGTTATCGGTCTAGCGGTGACCGGTGGTATCGGCTTCACCGTTTCCATGCTGGTTGCTGAGCTCTCTTTCGAGACCGGCTCTATCCACACCGAGGACGCCAAAATCGGTATCATGATTGGCTCTGCTGCCGCCGCTATCTTAGGTGCCACGATTCTCTCAATCCGCAATAAGCACTACAAGCAGGTTGCGCTCAAAGAAACTATCGACGAAAACAAGGACGGCATACCCGACGTCTTTACCGACGATACGCACGCACCCCGCCCCACCGTCTAGCACCCTCACCGAGACAGGTAGACTCAAGGGTTCAGGGAGCTCACTTTTGAGGACGCCGCCGCCCGCCACCTTGCTCTAAGGCAGAGATGGCGAGTGGCGGCGTCCTGGTTTTATCCCACTAATTCGAATGATGTATTTACCCCTTTTGAAGATGCTGCTGTGAGGTCTTGGGGTTGGGTGATTATTGTGGCTGTGGCAGGTCAGGCGTGCCACGATGCGGGGCTTAGCACCGGTCAAACGTATAGAAGAAGGGGCAACACGCCATACGGGGGTAAAAAATTTTTATAGATAGATAAAATTTGTACTACTTGTGGCTGATTTTGTTTGACCTTGCCAGACCCAAATTAGGGGGCAATAAACCCCACCTGCCTGCCCTTTATCCCCTTTTATGCCTACAGAATCTCAGGTTTTGCAAAGGTTGAGCTGGCATACTTGGTGTAGTAGGCCTGGAAGAGTTTGGGCTGACAGGCCTGCGATTCAGAGTATGAGTGTGTTTCAAATTTATCGTCTCTGATAGCTGCCCGCAGGGGTGTGGGCAGTAAAACTGAAGTGGAGGCGAGCCCCCTGGGAAGGGCTCGGCTCCACTTTTCTTTTACCCCTTTCTTTGAGTCCCAGTACAGTAGATACGAAACACTCGTCTTGACAAGGAGAGCCCATGGCTGTTGATTCGCAGCACACCCAGATTAAAGAGACTGCTTTTGCGCTGGCCCGCAAGTTTGGTTGGGCTCTGGAGTATAACGGCGGGCTAGAACTTGACGGGGAGTTCCTTGACGATGCTGACCTATCTATAGAGCGCACCGAGGACGGCCTGCAGGTAGAGTATGTGCTCAATATCAGCTACGCCGATTCCACCGCCTACGGGTACACGTTCACTCGGGAGTCTGCCAGCGCACCAGTCTCTACCTTTGGGGTGGGCGCTTTTGGTCAGGACGCAGGCGGGCAGGCGCCTGCCGCCAGCAGCCTGGGTGCGGGGGCTAGTTTTGGGTTGGGGTCTTTTGCTACAGAGGGTTTACCGGGTGAGAATGCTGTGACCTTAGCTGAGAAGTATTACATCACCACTCTTGCTGAGCTGATTGAGGCGGCGGAGGAGAAGCTAACCACTCTGGCTCTCTAGAAAAGGTTTTCATCCTGTGCGTGCCTTCTAGGCATCGCACCATCCAAAAGGTAAGGTTACTTAAAATTCCTTTGATTCCAGGAAGGTTGCCATGGCTGACTTTACCTACACCGCCGTTTACCCCTACGATGAAGACACTGTGCGTACCTGGTTTTTGCGCCCGGGCGCCCTGACTCGGGCGACTCCTCACTGGGCTGGCTCCGTCACCGAAGAGGGCAATCCGAACGATCTGGGAAGTACCGCTCGTACCAGGGTGGCCCTGCCGCTGACCTCGGGTCTACTGACCCTACCCTGGACGGCCCGCCATACCCGGGCGTCCGCAGATTCCTTCACTGATGAAATGGTCCGCGGCCCCTTTTCTTCCTGGGAGCACACCCACGATTTTCTGTCGACGCCGGGCGATACGGTGGTGCGCGACAGTATTACCTTCACAGCTCTTCCCACGCTGCCCGCACCCGCGGAAAAGGTAGGAGCTGCGGCTGAACGGCTTGCTCGGGCAGCGGCTCAAAAGCAGCTAGAGAAAGTTTTTGCCGCCCGCAAGCGCCGAATCGGTGCTGATCTTGATTTTCAGCAGCGCTATGAAAGTGCCCCCCCTGACGGTAGTGGTTGCGGGCGCGTCCGGCATGGTGGGGCACCAAGTGGTTGCCCTGTTGACCGGGGGCGGGCATAGGGTGCGCACGCTGGTGCGCCGCGCACCCGAGGCTGAGCACGAGTTCCGTTGGGATCCGTCTGCTGGTGAGGTTGATACCGCTGCTTTTGAGGGTGCGGACGCCGTAATTCATCTGGGCGGGGCCAGCATCAACCAACGCTTTACCGAGGAGAATAAGAAGAAGATTCTTACCTCCCGTGTTGAGTCCACGACTCTGCTGGCGACTACCCTGGCCAACCTGGTGCGGCAGAGGGGTGCGGACGCCGCCCCGCGCGTTTTTGTCTGCGCTTCTGCGGTGGGTTTCTACGGCTCTGACCGGGGCCAAGAGATACTCACCGAGGATCAGGACGCCGGGAGCGGCTTCCTGGCGCAGGTATGCCAGGCGTGGGAGGCAGCCTGCCAACCTGCTCGTGAGGCTGGACTTCGAGTAGTTAACGTGCGCACCGGCCTGGTGCAGTCTGCCCTGGATGGTATGTTGTGCCTGCAGCTTCCGGCTTTCTTGAGCGGGACCGGTGGTTGGATTGGTTCGGGTGAGCAGGTGCAGAGCTGGATTAGCCTGGATGATATTGCCGGTATCTATGTGCATGCGGTGCTTACCGAGAAGCTGGAGGGGCCGGTCAACGCGGTGGCTCCCACGCCGGTAACGGCGAAGACCCTGGCAAAGACGGTGGGTAGGGTGCTGCGCCGCCCCGTCCTGCTCCCTATTCCGTCCGCTGTGCCTGCCTTACCCCTGGGGCGGGAGGGAGTTCGTGAGTTGGCGCTAGCTAGTCAGCGGGCCAGCGCCGATAAGCTTCTGGCCAGTGGCTATGTTTTCTTTGAGCCGGAGCTCGAATCTGCCCTGGCTCATGAGCTCACACAATAGGGCGTATTATTGTTCACCGAAATATCACCCTAATACGTCAGCGAAGCGGCACTGAGCGGGATATTCTATTGAGTGATACACATCATTCATTCACGAGCGAAAGCTAAACATGCACTCTTCTCTCTCACGCCGTTTAGCTGGTTTAGCGACCAGTGGCGCAACCCTTCTTGCCCTCGTTATTGTTCCTATGCCCAGTGCTGGTGCAGCTGACACCACCACCTTGACTCTGCTGAACATTAACGACTTTCACGGTCGTATCTCTACTAGCACTGCGATGGGTCTAGCTAACACTATTCAGACCGAGCGCGCGGCAGCTGATGGTTCTTTGCTGCTGTCTGCTGGTGATAATGTGGGCGCTTCCCTCTATGCTTCTAGTGTGCAGAAGGATCAGCCCACCCTGGATTACCTGAATGCCCTGGGCCTTTCTGCTAGTGCGGTGGGTAATCATGAGTTCGATGCGGGTATAAATGATTTGCTGAACCGTATTATCCCTGCTTCTTCTTTCACTTACTTGGGTGCTAACGTCCTTAAGACTGACGGCACCCCCGCCCTGGAGCCCTACTACACCACTGAGGTCAATGGCACCACGGTGGCTGTGATTGGTGCTGTCACCACTGAGACTCCGCAGCTCACTGACCCCTCAGCGCTGGCGTCCGTGCAGTTTACCGACCCTATTGAGGCTGTGAATATGTACGCCGACCAGCTCTCTGACGGCGATGTGAGTAACGGTGAGGCTGATGTGATTATCGCTGAGTACCACGAGGGTGTAGACACCTCAGCTCCTGCTTCTGATGCGATTATCACCCAGACCAGTGCCGAGGTTGATGCTATCTTTACCGGCCACACTCACCAAGAGTATGTGATTGATGGTGCTGTGCCTGGCCAGGCAGGCAAGACTCGCCCCGTGATTCAGACCGGCAACTACGGCGATAACTTGGGCAAGGTTGTGCTGACCTTGGATGCTGAGCAGAATGTGATCGCCTATTCTTCTGAGCTGGTTAAGCGCATGGACGCCCCAACCGCCGAGCAGATTGCAGCTGACCCTGTGCTGGCGCAGGTTAACACCATCGTTACTGAGGCTAACGCCTACGCTACTGAGCAGGGTTCTGTGATTGCAGGCCAGGTCAGTGCCCCTATCACCACTGGGTTTAACTCCGCTAAGGATGCCCAGGGCGGCTTTGATATGCGCAACTATGAGTCCACCATGGGTCACCTGGTGGCAGATATGTACCTGGCGGCTGCTAACTCTACCGGCCGCACCCCTGCCGATATCGGCATCGTTAACCCCGGTGGCCTGCGCGATGAGCTGCCCGGGGGCCTACGCACCTCGCTGGGGTTGGCGGTTAACAAGAATGTGCGCGTCATGGACGTCGTCAATGTGACCCCCTTCGCCAACAACCTCTGGACGACCGAGCTGACCGGTGCCCAGCTCAAGGCTGTGCTTGAAGAGCAGTGGCAGCGCAATTCAGCAGGTGAGATGGCTACCCGCCCTTACCTGCAGCTAGGGTTCTCTTCTAACGTCACCTACACCTACACTGGTTCCCCCGATGCTGAGGGGTATGCAACTCGCGGTTCTAACGTGCTCGATGTGTATGCGAACGGCACAAAGGTTGAGGACGCCGATACCTACACCGTCGCTGTCCCCAGCTTCTTGCTAGGTGGCGGCGACAACTTTAGCACCCTCGCTCAGGGCGCTAACGCTAAGGACACCACCCTGGTCGATTCAGATGCTTTCGTTTCTTACGTCAAGCAAGCTGGCACCCTTGAACCTAACTTCGCCAAGCAGGCTGTGCGCGTAACAGACCTTGCTGAGAGCTACGATGTGAACGGCACTCTTACCTTCACCCTCTCTGACCTGAATGTTCGCAGCTACGGCGCACCTGCTCTGACTGAGCTGAAGATTGCCGTGGGCGGCCTTGAGGTTGGCACCGTCGCTGTTGCTGAGGACGGCAGCGCGGCAGTTTCCCTGAATCTGGCAGGTAGGGGCATCACCAATGGCGCCCACGACATCGTGCTGACTGATGCGACTGGTGTGGCTGGTACTACCGTCCGCCTCTCAGCCAACTTCACCGGTGCGGTTGCCGAACCCACCTCTGCCCCCTCTGAAGAACCCACTCCCGCTCCTTCTGAAGAGCCGACTGTAGCTCCCAGCCAAGAGCCCACCGTTGCTCCCTCTCATGAGCCGACCGCTGAGCCCACCACCGAGCCGACCGTAGCTCCTAGCTCCGAGAGCACTGTTGTTGCACCTGCCCCCTCAGCTACCGCTTTTGAGTACGAGAACTGCGCCGCCGTGTGGGATGACTTGGGTCGCTCCATCAAGTCCGACGAGGCAGGCTTCCACCAGGGCCTGGACGCCGATAAGGACGGCGTAGGGTGCGAGCAGGACCCCAACTACACCAACAAGGCTGAGGACGGCAGCGCCATCAAGTCCTCTACCTCTTCTTCGGGTAGCAGCTCCTCCGGCAACCTGGCTAACACCGGTTTCACCGCCTCTATGATTGCTGGCGCGGGCGCCCTGACCCTGTTTGCCGGTGGCGCTGCCCTGGTAGCTAACCGCCGCCGCAAGGCCTAGAAGTTTACACCGCAGGCTCCACGCCCTAGAACGGTGAACACCTAGTCTGCCCTCACGAAGGGACCAGATTACTCCGCATTGTATGTGTTGTGTACAAGGACTATCGGAGTAATCTGGTCCCTTCTCTTTCTTCTGCCCACTACCATGGACACTATGCCCCTCGATTACCTTTCCACCCCCGCCCTATCGCCTACACGCACACTTGCCGCGGGCGTCCTCACCGCCGAGCAGACGGGAACCCAGCTCAGCCTCTTCGGCTGGTTCTTCTACCCCCTGCTCTTTCTCGCAATGGGCCTGGCTATCTTCTGCGTGCTCACCGTGCATCGCCAGCCTCACCTGAGTGAGACGCAGAAGCTCAAGTGGCTGCTCTTCACCCTCTTTATCCCCATCGTGGGCCCCCTCGCCTACTGGCTGCGCATGCGCTCTGACCGGCGCGAGCACACCGAAGGCACAACCGCTCACTCTGAGAGCGAACCGGCGGCGCAGTAGGTAGCGCAAGAAGCGGGCAGGCGTAGAGTGAAAGGTGACAGCACCACCTCATTCAGGAGACTCTATGCCTATCACCGTCAAAGCCCTGCAAAAATTTGGCCCCGACCAGCCCTTCAAGATCACCGAAATCGAGCGCCGTGACCCCCGCGAAGACGATGTGGTCATTAAAATCGAGGCAGCCGGTATCTGCCATTCTGACATCCACACCATCCGTAACGAGTGGGGTGAGGCCCACTTCCCCCTGGCTGTAGGTCATGAAATTGCGGGTACGGTTGAGGCTGTTGGCTCTGCCGTCACCAAGTTCAAGGTGGGCGACCGTGTGGGTGTTGGCTGCCTGGTCAACTCCTGCGGCAAGTGCGAGCAGTGCGCCGCCGGGTTCGAGAACAACTGCCTGAACGGGGCGGTGGGCACCTACAATTCCAAGGACGTGGACGGCACCATCACCCAGGGTGGCTACTCCCAGAAGGTCACCGTCAATGAGCGCTTCGTTCTGCGTATTCCCGACGCCCTGGACTTCGACGTGGCAGCACCCCTGCTCTGCGCCGGCATCACCACCTACTCACCCCTGGCCCGCTGGGGCGTTAAGCCCGGCATGAAGGTTGCCATCTTGGGCCTGGGCGGTCTGGGGCACATGGGCGTGCAGATTGCCGCCGCCATGGGCGCCGAGGTCACCGTGCTCTCCCGCAGCCTGAAGAAGGCGGACGCTGCCGCCAAGCTGGGTGCCGCCCGCACCCTGGCTACCACCGACGAGGGTTTCTTCACCGAACACCGCGGTGAGTTCGACCTGATCCTCAACACCATCTCTGCCCCCATCGACCTGGATTCTTACCTGGGCCTACTTAAGCCCCGCGGTATCCTCTCGGTGGTGGGCCTCCCCCCGGAGGCCCTGGAGATTCATATGAACCGCCTAATTGGGGGCGGCAAGGTACTCACCGGCAACAACATCGGCGGTATTCCCGAAACCCAGGAAATGCTGGACTTCTGCGCCGAGCACGGCATCGGCGCTGTGATTGAGAAAATCGGCGTGGACGAGGTTGATGCCGCCTATGAGCGTGTTGTGGACGGTGATGTGCAGTTCCGCGTGGTTATCGACACCGCAACCTTCGACAGCGCTGAGGTCAGCGCCTAGCCAACCACCGGCGTCCTGATCTGGAGGTAGCTCAGACCCCGCCCGCCAAAGTGTGCGCGGGGTCTTAGCCTGCCTAGGGCCGCCGGGCAGTATTCTTAGGAACAAGACAACCTTTCATTCCCGAGGAGATTTCTATGGCCGGTGGTTTAGCGGCTCTCTTAGATGACGTAGCGGCTCTTGCCAAGCTGGCAGCTGCAAGCGCGGACGACGTGGCGGCAGCAGCTGGCCGCGCCAGCGTGAAGGCAGCCGGTGTGGTGGTGGACGACGCCGCCGTCACCCCGCAGTACGTGCGCAATATTGAACCCAAGCGCGAACTGCCCATCATCAAGAAAATTGCGATGGGCTCCCTGCGGAACAAGCTGCTCTTTATTCTTCCTGCAGCCCTGCTGCTGAGCCAGTACCTGCCCTGGATGCTCACCCCCCTGCTCATGCTGGGCGGCACCTACCTCTGCTTTGAGGGTGCCGAAAAGGTCATCGAGATGTTCTCGAAGAAGGAGCACGCCGAGGAAGAAACCCCCGCCGTAGTGCAGGGTGAGGACGCCGAGAAGAAAATCATCTCGGGGGCTGTGCGCACTGACTTCATTCTGAGCGCCGAGATCATGGTAATTGCCCTGAACGAGGTTGCTTCTGAGGGTTTCTGGTCGCGGGCTGTCATTCTGGCCGTGGTGGGTATCGGTATTACCGTGCTGGTCTACGGGGCTGTTGGCCTGCTGGTCAAGATGGATGACATCGGCCTGGCGATGGCTCAGCGTGAATCTGCCGGGGCGCAGAAGTTTGGTCTGGGCCTGGTGAAGGCTATGCCCGTGGTCATGAACGTTATTTCTGTGGTGGGTACTTTCGCCATGCTCTGGGTGGGTGGCCATATTATTCTGCTGGGCCTCTACGATATGCACTGGTGGGAGGCTCCCTACCAGTTCGTGCACCACCTTGAGGAGTACGGCCACCACCTGCCCGCCCTGGGCGGAGTAGCAGCCTGGCTGATCAATACCTTCTGCTCTATGGTGATTGGCCTGATCTGGGGCGGCATTATTGCCGCTGTGGTTCACTTCCTGCCCGGCAAGAAGCACCACTAGGCTTTGTAGCTCCTCGTGGAGGGGTTCTGCAGGCTCAGGCTCGCTCCTATGGCCCCCTCCCCTAGTTTGTACCGTGCCCTGCCCGCTTTTGACGCTAAAAGTGGGCAGGGCACGGTACATTTCAAAAGCAACTGTGGCACTGACCGCCAAATGTGGCGCTGGCACCGCCACATTTGGCGGCTGTCGGCACATATACCTTCTGGCCAGTGCCGGGGAGGCGATCAAGAGTGCCTGCACCCACCGTGGCGCCCAGCTGCCGGGCAAACGCGCATCACAGAAGCGCCACAGCCCCATTTTCAGGCACGAAAAACCCGCTCCCCCTAGCTCTCACTAGGGGAAACGGGTTTTTCTTCTCTGTGCGCAAGGGGGGACTTGAACCCCCACGATCTTGCGATCACTGGCACCTGAAGCCAGCGCGTCTGCCAATTCCGCCACTTGCGCATTATTCATTTTTTATCGTTGCTGAATGAGCAACGAAGATAACTATACACACACCTCCAAGAAGATGTCCAACCGCTCTTAAGTGTCCTCAACCACACACAAGCCTATAAGGCACCTAAAACTGGCGCGCGGGCGTCCGCGCACCACCCTAGAACCCGTGAGATAGCAGGGCTTTACCAGGTTTTCCCGGGGAGTTTTTACGGTTATCCACTAGACTAGAAGCTTAGGCTGTGCGCACACCCTGCGCAGCGAATCAGCTCGAGCACCCGCAGAACACGGCGCGGTGCGCCCGTAGTTTTGTGTTGAAGGAGGCAAGCATGGGGTTCATCGACAGACTTGAACAGGGCCTAGAAAAGGCCGTGCGTGGCACCTTCAGCAAGGGCGGCACTTTTGAGCCGGTAGATATTGCCAACCGGCTCCGCACCGAGATGGACAACAAGGCATTCTCCGTCTCGTCCGGGCGTACCATCGCCCCCAATAACTTCACCGCCGAATTTTCTGCCAGTGACTTTTCCCGGGCCCAGCAGTGGGGTGTGCCCCTGGCTGAAGAGCTCTGCGACGTGGTCATCCGCCACGCCCGCGACCAGGGCTACTCCCTGCGCGGGGCGGTGCGCGTGACCTTCTCGCTCAACAACGAGCTTGAACCGGGCAGCTTCGACATCACCAGCGCGGTGAAGAAGATGCAGGCCCCTCAGGACGAACCCGCCCCGGCACCTGCCCCTCAGGCAGCGCCTGCCCACCCGGCGTCCGCCCAGCAGCAGCTCCCCACGCGCATCACCCGCCCGGCAGCGCCACCGCGCACCGAGCCGGTGCCCGCCCACCAGCTACCGCAGTCTCGCCGCCCTGCCCCCACCCCCCAGGTGGTGCTCGACATCAACGGCGAGCGCGTTGTGGTGCGCGATTTGCCGGTCACCCTGGGGCGTGGCTCCAGCGCAGATATCACCGTTGAAGATACGGGTGTCTCACGCCGCCACCTCGATATTGTGGAGCAAGATGGCACCTACCTGGCGGTTGATTTGGGGTCCACGAACGGTTCTTACCTCGACGGTAAGCGCCTGCACGGCCGGGCTGAGCTGCGTAACGGTTCTGTGATTGAGATGGGCCGGGCCCGTATTGTTTTCCGTCTGATGGTTCGTAAGGGGTAGCTTGTGGCATCTGAAATTACCGTGACGGTTTTGCGTTTTGCCTTTTTGGGCCTGCTGTGGCTGTTTATTTTTATGGTTCTTGCCGCGTCGCGCCGCGACCTGGGTGTGGGGCGTAATATCCGCACTGCGCGGGCTCAGTTTGAGGACGCCGCTGTTGATGCGCCGGTTGCTCCTGCGACTCCCGCCCACCCGGCGCCGGCGGCTGCTCCTCCGGCGCGTCCGTCTCTGCTGACGATTGTGGACGGTACCCAGGCCGGGGCTACCATGCGCCTGGGTGATAGCCCGGTGACGATTGGCCGCGCCACCGATATTGAGGTGTCTTTGCAGGACGACTACGCTTCGGGCCGTCATGCCCGTCTTTTCCCGCAGGGGTCGCGCTGGTTCCTTGAAGATATGGGGTCAACCAACGGCACTTTTGTGGGTGATACCCGCCTGACCCGTGCTACTCCGATTGAGGCTGGCCAGCTCTTTAGGGTTGGCCGCACCACCATGCAGCTGAAAGCCTAGTGCATGAGTATCGCTTTCCGTTTTGCGGCCCGCTCCGATGTGGGGCGAGTGCGCTCTAAAAACGATGATTCGGGATATGCGGGCCATTACCTGGCGGTTGTTGCCGACGGTATGGGCGGGCATGTGGGCGGCGACGTTGCGTCGGCGACCACGGTGCTTGATTTGACCCCTCTTGACCGGGCAGGTTTTGAGGGTAATGCCGGGGTGTACCTGGCCGATGAGATCGTGAATGCCAATATCATCATGAATGAGCTGGTGGCGCTGAACCCGCGTTTGGCGGGTATGGGTACCACCTGCACGGCTCTGCTGATTGATGGCGACCGCATTGAGATGGCCCATATTGGTGATTCGCGCGCCTACCGTCTGCGTGACGGCGTGTTTGAGCAGGTCACCACCGACCACACCTTTGTGCAGCGCCTGCTGCAGGAGGGGCGTATTAGCCCCGAGGAGGCTGAGGCTCACCCGCACAAGAACGTGATTATGCGCGTGCTGGGCGATGTTGATGCCTCCCCCGAGCTTGAGCTTCGCACCCTGGACGCCGTGGTGGGCGAAAAGTGGGTGCTGAGCTCTGACGGCCTGGACGCCGTGGTGCAGGTAGCCGAGATTGAGGCGGTCATGCGCTCCACCGGCGACCTGCAACAGGTGGTCGATATTCTGACCGATATGACCCTGGAACGCGGCGCCCCCGACAACGTGACCGTGGTGGCTCTGCAGGTCATTAGCGAGGACTCCCTATCTGCGGCGATTACCGCCCCGCAGCCGATTATTCCGGTGCGTAAGTACGGTAAGGACGGCGAGCTGGTGGGGGTTTACCCCACCGTGGAGCAGGAGGCCGCTGAGCCTGCCTCCAGCGACAGTGAGGCAGAGGGGGCGGACGCCGGTGAGCCGGTAGACGAGGACGGCGAGCACCGCGCCCCCTGGCGCCGCCGCATGCCCCAGCACGCCAAGATGCGTAACGCCCTGCGCCACGGCAAGTGGCGCGGCGAGTCCTTCACCGACGGCGTGCTCAACACCATGACGGTTAAGGCCGGGGTGGACGCCGCTACCGCCACCACCGGTGACGGTGAGGACGAGCCGACCCCGGCATCCGTCCTGCGTCAGGAGCTCTCGGAACGACCCCACGACCTAGTGGGAGCTGCCGCTAACGCAACCCAGACCGGCATGATTCCGGCGGTGACAGCCCGCACGGCCCAGAACATCTGCACTCTCTCGCAACAGCAGGCCACCCAGACCCTGGAACCCGCTGAGCTGCCCGAGGAATACCGGGTTGCCCTGAGCAACGAGGTAGCACCGTCGCCCCACCGCTGGCCCATGCGGGTCTTCGTGGTGGCCCTGACCCTGGCGGTTCTCGCGGCGAGCGCCTGGAGCTTCTTCTCGTGGACCAAAACCCAGTACTACGTGGGTGTTAAGGACGACCACGTGACGGTGTTCAACGGCATCAACCAGTCCCTGGGGCCGGTAAGCCTGAACAGTGTGGTGGAAGAGACCGATATTGAGGTCAGCTCCCTGCCGGAGTTCTCCCAGTCGCTTCTGCGCAGCACTATCACCGCCACTAGCCAGGACGAGGCTGAGCAGATCGTGCAGAACCTGCGCGACCAGCTACCGGCTACGGTCACGCCGGGAACCGTCACCACGGCGGAACCCACCCCGAGCGCCTCTGCCAGTGCCTCGGGTGAGCCGAGCCCGGCGTCCGAAACCAGCCCAACACCCGATACCAGCACAACTACCCAGGGAGGTAACTAGTGAGCGCTTCATCTGCCGCACCTGCGGTTGAGCTGCCCCGCTCCCGCCGACTGACCGAACTGGTACTCACCGTGCTCGCGGTGTTGCTCTGCCCTGCCGCCATGTACCTGGTAGACCCCGAAGCGGCCCTGGAAAACCGCATGTGGGTGCAGGCTCTTACCGTTCAGGGTGTGGGCGCCCTGGTACTGCATGCCGTTATGTATATGCGGGCCCGCTACGCCGACCCCTTTATTCTGCCGATTGCTGTGGCTCTCAACGGGCTGGGTCTAGCCATGATCTACCGTATCGACCTGACCACCACCGCTAACGCGGGGGCAGCCCAGCTCATGTGGACCGGCGTAGCCATGATTGCTTCAGCCGTGGTGCTCTTCTTCCTACGCGACCACCGGGTACTGCGGAAGGTCACCTATATCTCTCTGGCTGCCTCGATTGTGCTGCTCCTGCTGCCGCTGCTACCGGTCATCGGTACCGAAATTAACGGTGCCCGCATCTGGATTTCACTCGGCGGCCGTACTTTCCAGCCCGGTGAAGTCGCCAAGATTACCCTGGCTATCTTCTTCGCCGGTTATCTCTCAACCCACCGCGACCTGATTATGTTGGCCGGTAAGCGTATCGGCCCGGTACGCCTGCCCCGCTTCAAAGACCTGGCCCCCATGTTTATCGCCTGGTTTGTCTCGCTAGCGGTGCTGGTTTTCCAGCGCGATTTGGGCTCGGCTATCCTCTTCTTCGGCATCTTCCTGGCCATGCTCTTCCTAGCGACCGGAAGCCTCACCTGGGTTGCCCTGGGCCTGCTCTTTGTAGCCGCCGGCGGCGTGCTGGCCTACAACTACATCCCCCACGTCTACTACCGCATCAACTCCTGGGTGCACGCTTTTGACCCTGAAATCTACAACCAGCCCCTGGGTGGCTCGGGTCAGATCGTGCAGGGCCTCTTCGGCTTGGCCTCTGGCGGCCTGTTCGGACGCGGCTGGGGCAACGGACGCCCCGACCTCGTCTCGTATTCCAACTCAGACATGATTATCACCGCCCTCGGTGAAGAGCTGGGCCTGCTGGGTCTGGGAGCGATTCTTATGCTCTTCCTGCTGCTGGTCTCCCGCGGTTTCCGTGCGGCCCTGGGCACCCGTGATGCCTTCGGTAAGCTCCTAGCTGCCGGTTTCTCAGCCCTCATCGTGATTCAGCTCTTCGTGGTCATTGGCGGCGTCACCCGCCTAATCCCTCTGACGGGCCTCACCACCCCCTTCATGTCCGCCGGTGGCTCCTCCCTACTCTCAAACTGGGTCATCGTAGCCATCCTGCTCGCTATCTCCCACACCGCCCGTGCCCCGCACGTGGTAGAAGAGTTCGACGAAGCAGACAGCATCGACTACGAGGGCTACGAGCCCGAGGGGGCCACGTCCGTCATCTCTAGAATTACCGAAACCAACCGTTCAGGAGGTGCTCGCGGTGAATAAAGCTATCCGCCGGGCATGGATCGCTGCGGCCTGCGTCTTCGTGATGCTGCTGGGCACCCTGACCTATATCCAATTCTTCGACGCTAAAAACCTGCAGGCCAACGCCTGGAACTCCCGCACCCTCTACGAAAGCTACGGCTCCCAGCGCGGGTCCATTGTGGTTGACGGCGTAGAAATTGCCTCGTCCGTAGAATCAAACGACGGCTACGCCTTCCAGCGCACCTACTCCCAGCCCGAGCTCTACGCGGGGCTCACCGGATACTTTTCATCCATCTACGGGGCAACCGGCCTGGAATCTGCCATGAACGACCAGCTGTCGGGCAACTCCGACGCCCAGTTCTACGACCGCCTGGCCCAGATGTTCACCGGCAACACCGCCCAGGGGGCCAGCGTTGAGCTGACCATCGACAGCGAGCTCCAGCAGCTGGCCTACAACCTGCTGGACGGCTACAAGGGCTCTATCGTGGCCCTCGACCCCAAGACCGGCGAAATCCTGGCTATGGTGTCCACCCCCTCCTACGACCCCAACACCCTCTCGTCCCACAACGCCGAATCGGTGCTGGCCCAGTACGCGGCCCTCAATGAGGACGCCAACCACCCGCTCTACAACCGCGCTATTGCGGGCGACACCTATGCCCCGGGCTCACCCTTCAAAATCATTGACGCCGTAGCCGCCCTCGAATCGGGTAAATACAATGCAGACTCGGTGATTCCCAACCCGCAGAACCTGACCCTGCCGAACACCACCGTCACCCTGCCCAACTACACCGGCGGCCAGTGCTCAACCCGCACGTCCGCCACCATCGAGTGGGCCCTGGCGCAGTCCTGCAACACCCCCTTTGCCCAGATTGCCATGGACCTGGGTGAAGAAACCATCGCCCAGACCGCCAGCAACTTTGGCTACGGGCAAGACCTCCAGATTCCCCTGACCGTGTCACAGTCGGTCTTCCCGACCAACATGGAAGACAGCCAGCTAGCACAGGCGTCTATTGGTCAGTACGATGTGAAGACCACCCCTTTGCAGGTTGCCATGATGAGCGCAGCTATCGCGAACGACGGTGTGCAGATGAAACCCAACCTGATTAGGTCGGTTAAGTCTCACAATCTCAGCTCGCTGTACGAGTTCTCAGCTGAGGAGCTACGACGCTCCACCTCAGCCGATATCGCTAACCAGGTAACAGAGTGGATGGTAAACGGCGTGAGCAACGGTATCGCCTCGGGCGCCGCGGTGAGCGGGGTCCAGGTGGCCGGTAAGACCGGTACCGCTGAAATTGGGGACACGGGGTTGAATAACTCCTGGTTCACCGGTTTCGCTCCGGCTGACGACCCGCAGGTAGCTATCGCGGTAGTCTATGAAGGTGTAGACGTCACAACAGGGGCGCAGCTTGCTGCTCCCGCAGGTAAACAACTTTTTGAGGCGGTGTTGAACAAGTGAGGCCTTCGGTAGATGTGACTCTTGGTGGTCGCTACACCCTGACCGAGCGTATCGCGATTGGCGGTATGGGCGAGGTCTGGAAGGCGCGCGATAAGGTCTTGGGCCGTACCGTCGCCGTAAAGATTCTGAAAGAGGAATATACGGGCGACCCCGGCTTCCTGGAGCGTTTCCGCGCCGAGGCCCGCCACACCGCCCTGCTCAACCACCCCGGCGTCGCCAACGTCTTTGACTACGGTGAAGAGGACGGCTCTGCCTACCTGGTCATGGAGCTCGTGCCCGGGGAGCCGCTGTCTAACATCATTGAGCGCGACAAGCAGCTACCTGCTGACCGCATTCTCAACATCATGGCGCAGACCGCCCGCGCCCTGGCAGCCGCCCACGCCCAGGGTCTCGTGCACCGCGACGTGAAGCCCGGCAACCTGATTATCACTCCGGACGAGCGAGTGAAGGTCACCGACTTCGGTATCGCCCGCCTCGCTGATCAGGTGCCTTTGACTGCTACCGGTCAGGTGATGGGCACCGCCCAGTACCTGGCCCCGGAGCAGGCTACCGGCCAGCAGGCCACTCCCTCTTCCGATATGTATTCTCTGGGCATTATCGGTTATGAGTGTCTAGCGGGTAAGCGCCCCTTCACTGGCGAGTCGCAGATTGCTATCGCTTTGGCTCAGGTGAATGACCCCCCACCGCCCCTGCCTAAGGACGTTCCTGCCCCAGCAGCAGCGCTTATTATGTGTTTGCTCTCCAAAGATCCTGCTGACCGCCCTGAGACGGCGACCGCTCTGGCGTCTGCTATTGACGCTATCCGCCGCCGTGATATCCCGGCAGCGATTAAGGCTGTACCGCCTCTGGGTAAGTTCTTACCTCAAGGGGCAGAGACCCAGGCTACTCAGGTGATGACGGCGGCTACCACTGTAGCTCCTGTAGCTACACGCTTTGGTTCAGGGGCACGCTATGAACCTGAGCCCACTACCGCTCGTGTACCCAATACTCCCTCTGTGGCAGCAGCCCCAGCGGCTAAAGCTTCGGATAAGAAGAAGAATCCTTGGGGTTGGGTGTCCTTGGTGCTTGCCTTACTGTTGATTGCTGCGGTTGTCTGGTTTATCTTAGCTGGTAGCAACCGCCCCAGCGGCCCTGGCCAAGTGCCTCCCACCGCGTCGGGCACTGTCTCAACGGTGAGTACCCCGCCTACCTCTAGCGCTAGTGAGACTAGCGCCCAGAAAACCCGGGTAGAGATTAATTCTGCCGCTTTCGAGGGGCGCTCTCTTGATACGGTGGTCAATGAGCTCACTGCTATGGGCTTCTCAACCCGCACCACTGGCGTCACCTCGGATTCTCCTGTAGATACTGTGCTTTCTGTATCGCCTACTGGCAGTGTAGAAGTGGGAGAAACCATTACCGTGCAGTACTCCACTGGCCCCAAATCAGTGACCCTACCCAGTAATCTGGAGGGTACAAACTCTGAAGAGGCCATTAATGCGATTACTGCCCTGGGCGTTAACGTACAGATACACTTTGAAGAAAGCAGTAGCGCCCGTGAGGGGACGGTACTACGTACTAGCCCCACTTCGGGCTCACGCGTTGAAGTAGGGAGCAACGTAGATGTCTACGTTGCTAAGGCCCCCGCAGCGAGCGCGTCGGAAACAACGTCACCGAGTCCTTCAGCATCACAGTCAGATACCGCCTCAGAAGCAGCCTCACCGAGTGCTGATTCGACTGGCAACTAAAACTCCACCGGAAATGATGGGTGAATACATGGACCAGCAGGTTCCTGAAACTATCGATCAGCGTTATGAGGTCGGGGCCCTTATTGGCTCTGGCGCTATGGCGACCGTCTATGAGGCGGTTGATACCCGCCTGGGCCGCAAGGTTGCGCTGAAGGTTTTACGTGTTGAGCATGCTCAGGACGTCATCTTCCGCGCTCGTTTTCAGCGCGAGGCAGAGGCCGTGGCGGCTCTTAACCACCGCTCTATCGTGGGTGTCTATGACACCGGTTCTTTCGATATCCAGGTGGGTAGTTCTGAGGTTTCTGTGCCTTTCATGGTCATGGAGCTGGTGCAGGGCACCACCTTGCGTGAGGCCATGTCTCGTGGTGAGGTTGATCAGGCCCAGGCTCTAGCTTACGGCGTGCAGATTCTTGAGGCGCTTGACTATAGCCATAGCGCAGGTATTGTGCACCGCGATATTAAGCCTGCTAACGTCATGATTCTTCCTCAGACTGCGGAGGATCGTGAGCTGGGTGAGCCGGGTCAGGTTAAGGTCATGGATTTCGGTATTGCTCGCGCCGCTGAAGGAGCCGGTGATGCTCTGACTAAAGCTAATACTGTCATTGGCACTGCCCGCTATATTTCCCCTGAGCAGGCTCGTGGTGAGACTGTTGATGCCCGTAGCGATGTCTATTCAGCTGCCTGCCTTGTGTATGAGATGTTGGCGGGGCGTTCACCCTTTGACGCTCCGACGAATGTTGAGCTGGCCGGTAAGCATCTGAGTGAGATTCCTCAGCCTCCTAGTGCTTTTGCGTCTGAAGAGATTTCTCCTGCTCTTGATGCTGCGGTTCTTAAGGGTCTGGCGAAGAACCCTGCTGGTCGTTATCAGAGCGCTGGTGAGTTTGCAGAGGCCCTTAAAGATGCTCAAAGCAGCATAAATGCTGGTGAGGGTCAGAATTCGACCGAGGCGACTACTGTCTTTAGTGCAGCTGCAGTTCCCGCAGGTCTTGCAGCTGGTGCTGTAGCTGCTGGTTCGCAGGAAACTGAAGAAGCTGGTCTGGGTAGTTTCTTTGATAATGCTCAGTCTGAGTACACCGATGAGGAACTCTACGGTTATGGCTATGGTCAGGACCCTGCTAAGGCCCGTAAGAAGCGCCGCCGTAGCGCCTGGGGCAAGGCTCTTACTACCTTGTTGATTCTTCTGCTGGCTGCATTCGGTGTGAGCTCTGTGCTTTATTATCAGGCCAAGCTCAATGAGGTTCCTGTCCATGTGATTCCTGCGGTTCAGGGCTTGTCGAAGGAAGAAGCTGAGACCCAGCTGCGCAACCTGAACTTTATGCTCAAGTTCGAAGAGGAGCATTCTGACACTGTAGCCAAGGGTTCGGTTGTTAAGACTTCCCCTGTGACTGGTCTTGAGGCTGAGGAGGGCAGTGAGGTTATTGTGACGGTGTCCTTAGGCCCTGCTGTTCTCACTGTTCCCGCTAATCTTGAGGGGCAGAGTGAGCAGTATGTGCGTGAGACTCTCACCAGCGCAGGCTTTGTGCCCGGACGTACGACCACGGTCAATAGCCCCACTGTGCCCGCGGGCATGGTGGTTGGGGTTTCCCCTGGCTCGGGTCAGCAGGCTGATGCTGGTGCGACGGTCAATATTATTCTCTCTAATGGCAAGGTTGAGGTTCCTAGCCTGATTGGGTTGAACCGTGATGCTGCTATTGCAGCGCTGACTGCTTCAGATACCCTTTTGAGCACTAACATCGAAACTGTTACCACGACTGCTCAGCCTGCGGGAACTGTTATTTCGCAGAGTGCTACTGCCGGCTCACTCATTGAGCAAGGGTCGACTGTGACCATTCGTGTGGCAGTTGCTCCGACTCCTACCGCTGCTCCTTCTGCTACGGTATCGGCTCCGGCTCCGGCTCCTCAGCCGACTTCCCAGCCTACTCAGGCACCTCAGCCGACTACTCCGCCTGCTCAGGCCACTCCGAGCGCAGCTGCAACGGCAAGCGCAAATAACAATAATGGCTAGGTTTAGCTAGCCGATAGTAAAGCCGCCCTCCCCGGTTTTGGGGAGGGCGGCTTTGTCTTAAGGGGTGCCAGGGGGCTCAGTGGACGCTGGCTGTTAGGCGGCTGGTTCGATGAGGGGTGAGAGGGTGGCGCCTAAAGCTGCGGCACCTTTGAGGCCGACTTCTTCTAGCCAGTTGCCGAGCATGAGGTAGCCGCCTTCGGTGAGCACTGATTCGGGGTGAAATTGCACCCCGTGTAGGGGGGCGGTTATGTGGCGTAGGCCCATGATGATGCCCTGATCGGTGGTGGAGGTTACCTCTAGCTCAGCAGGGAGAGTTTTAGGGTCTACAGCGAGGGAGTGGTAGCGGGTGGCGGTGAAGGGGCTGGGGAGGCTCTTGAAGACGGACTGGCCGGTGTGCACCAGTTCTGAGGTTTTGCCGTGCATGAGTTCAGGGGCGTGGCCGACTACGGCTCCAAAGGCTTCTGCTAGGGCCTGGTGGCCTAGGCAGACACCCAGTAGGGACTTGTTGGCGGTTTTAGCCCATGTGATGACGTCGATGATGACGCCTGCTTCTGCGGGGTTGCCGGGCCCTGGTGAGACCAGTACGCCGTCGTGTTCTTGGGCTAGGGTGATGGTCTCGTCCAGGGGCAGTTCGTCGTTGCGGATAACGGTGGTTTCAGCCCCTAGCTGCTGGATGTAGCCGACCAGGGTGAAGACGAAGCTGTCGTAGTTATCGATGACGAGGATTTTTGTCATGGCACCTGCCTTTTCGTGATGGTGTTTTGATTCTATCGCAGGGGGTGGGGCGGGTGCCCTGAGCTTATTGTTCTATGGTCACATCAGTGTTGAAGGGGCTGTATTCGGCAAAGTGGGGGAAGACGTATTCCATGAGTAGGTAGGCGGCCGCCACGATGAGGGCGAGGGCGATGATGATGCGTAACCAGAGGGGGCCGGGTAGGTGGCGGAAGATCCAGGCGTACATGGGGGGTTCCTTGGGGTGGACGGTAGTGGCGGGATTTAGCCGGCGATGGCGGCGATTTCTTGGGGGGCTCCAGCTTCTGCTGGTTGCCAGCTCACAAATTCTGCGTGCACGATGTAGCGTTCGGTGTCGCCGTAGCGGGGGTGGCAGCTGGTGAGGGTGAGCAGGCGCCGGTTAGCTTCGTGTGCTGGGGCTTGGGGGTTGTCGGGGTTGGGGGCGATGACTTCTACCTGGCTGGGGAGCACAATCTTAGATGCGTAGACCTGGTAGGTGTAGTAGCCTTCGGCGGTGCGCACGTAGATTTTGTCGCCTTCTTTAAGTAGGTCGATGTGGTCTAGGACTGCGCCGTTAGTCTGGCGGTGGCCTGCTAGGGCCAGGTTGCCGTATTCGCCGGGCATCTGGCTGGTGGGATAGCGTCCTAACCCGAGGGTGTCGAGCACATCGGGGCCTACACCTTCGGCTAGGGGGCGGGCGTAGTTCTGCCCTAGGCGGGGTATGTAGACCACGCCGTAGGCTTGCCCGTAGGCAGGTGGGGCGGCGACCGGCGGGTTGGCGGGGTCGTAGTCGGGTATGGCAGGTTCAGGTACTGACTCGGCGCCCTGGCTTTTGTCGTCTGTGACGGTGGGGGCTGGGTGGGCACTGTTGAATTCTTGGATGAGGCTATCGACGGCTTCTTGTTGGGTGCGGTTGACGTCGATGTTGGTCCACCAGAGTTGCCAGGCTACGAAGAGCAGCAGGATGAGGCCGGCGGTAATGAGTAGTTCCCCCATGATTTGGGTGCCCCATTGTAGGGGGGTGCGCCTGGTTGGGGGGTGTGTTCGTCTACTAGCGGCTGGGGCTGCTGGGGTCACTTCTTACCTCGAGGTGGGACAGTTATGGGGACTGTCTATATGGTAGAACTTTTTCAGGTACTACGGTTAAAATCGTCTCTGACCGTATATTTTATGAACTGCTGGGAGTGCGCTCCCTCACTGGAGGAAAAGTGGCTGGATCGAAGTCTATTCGTGATGAGGATGTTGAAGAGGCGGAGCTCCGTCGCGTTGCTGATTCGATGTATAGCGATGATGATTTTCCGTCGTCAACTCCTCTCTGGTATCGCGTCATCATGTTCGCCTTGATTGTAATTGGCGTGATGTGGATTATTACTTTTTATATTTCCCAGTCGGTTTACCCGGTTCCGGGTATTGATAACTGGAATATTGGTATTGGTATTGGCTTTATGATGGTGGGTTTGTTGATGACTACCCGCTGGCGCTAGGGCACCCTTGTGGCTGATAAGAAACCTGAGACGACTAACCCCTCAAATCTGGCTCCTGTGGACCCAAATGAGACGCTGGAGCAGCGCGCTGATATTCGCGCCGCCCGTTTTGAGACTAAGCTGCGCCGGTGGGCGCTTTGTGGTGTAGTTGCCGCTGTGGCCATTTACTTTATGTGGCAGGCGGTGGCGGGCTAGGCGCCTGCCTCTCTTGTCTTCTTTCCCCCGCTATCGCTGATGGTAGCGGGGGATTTTTGTGTGCGGTAGAGGGCTACCATGAGGGTGAGGGCTAGCAGTTCTATGAGGGTTTGGGTCAGTACCGCCAGCGGCATGAGGGCGGACGCTGGTTGGTCGGCAAGAGCCCTTGAGAGGCCGAGAATCAGGGGAAGTATGACCAGGGCGTTGCGTGTGACTGCTGAGAAGGTGATGGCAACCTGTTCGGGTGCAGGCAGGCCCCTGCCCCACAGGCGCAGTAGGGTGTAGGAAAGTAAGGCTGTAAGGATAGCGTAGGTGGCATATAGGCAGGCCAGGGGAAGAAGATATGAGGAGAGTTGGGTAAGTTCTACCGCGTGTGCCGCTGGGGTGAGGGCAAGAACTAGCATCATGGCGGGCACCATGAAAGCACTTGCTGCATCTTCGGAGTATGTTTGAGTGCGCCCGCCGACTCCTTGGATAAGAGCCGCCAGAGCCAGAGGCCCACCCACCACAGCCAAGGCTAGCCCTAGGTGAGGAAGGGCGTGCCAGAGGGTGCTTTGAGCTAGAAGGTCTCCCTGCCATATACCGATGGCGTGGAAGATAAGAAGCCACAGGGGGGCTAGGCAGACCTGCGCTAAAAGTAGTAGCGGAGTGCAGCCCAAGAGCCGCGTATGGGAGCCGCCTGCTAGGCCGGTAAAGGTCACCACATAATCGATGCAGGGGGTCAGGAGCACCAGGGCTGCGGTAAGCACCAGAAGGTCAGGTATCTGAGGTGCTACCCAGCGAAGCCCCAGTAAGAGGAGGGCTACAAGTGGGGGTAGGAGCAGGAAGTTAAGAGCTAGCAGGGTTTTGGTGAACCTGGCGAAAATCTGTGGCTTCAGGAGCCCACGAAGGGGGATGCTTAGGAAGGTGGCCAGAAGTAAGAGGCCAAGGGCTGGGGTGACCAGGGGCTGGGCGAGGTCTGCAAGACCGGGAAGAAAGGACGCCCCTAGCCCGGCCCCTAGGGCAAGCAGGTAGAACGCTACCTGGTGTCTTTCCATGAAGCTAACCATCGGCGTCCTTTCTGTTAAAGTATTCTGCCCCTCCCTACTCTAAAGCAGGGAGGGGCAGAACTAGCCACTGTGGCTATGCGTCGGGTGCGGTGAAGGCTACATCGAGGTTGATGACTACCTTATCTGAAACCAGCACGCCACCAGCTTCGATTGCGGCGTTCCAGGTGATGCCGAAGTCTTTGCGAGAAATGGTTGCTGAGAGGGAGGCACCTGTGCGAGTGGTGCCAGAGGCGTCAACGACTGCACCATTGAATTCGCCGGTGAAGGTGACGGGGTGTGTTTGGCCTTTGATGGTGAGGTTACCAGCGACTGTTAGGTCTTCACCGTCGAGGTCAAAGGAGGTTGATTCGAAGGTCATGGTGGGGTGAGTATCTGCGTCGAAGAAGTCTTCGCCGCGCAGGTGAGCATCACGGTCACTGTTGTTGGTGTTGATGGAGTCAATGTGTGCGGTGGCTTGGACGGTGGAGTCTGCGATGTTTTCAGCAAGGACGAGCTGGGCTTCGACCTGGTCGAAGGTGCCGTGTACTTTGGTGATAGCTGCGTGACGAACAGTAAAGCCTACCTCTGAGTGTGCTGAGTCGTAGTTCCAGGTACCTGCGGTGAGTTCTGCCATGATGTTACCTTTCAAGTGATATGGCCTACCTAACAGTCATTACTTTATAAATAAAGTTTTCACAAGGCAAGCTGTACGTCAAAAAAGTACAAAATATTTCTCTGATAGCTAAGGTTACTGCTTTCTCCGCCCCAACGATGCATTTCTTCTAGCTTCGTGTGTTTGTTTCCTTCGCCCTTATACCCCTTTTGTTCTGGGGGATTAGTTTTTGGGCATGAAAAAAGCGAGGGGTTCTAGAGCTAACGCTCTAGAACCCCTCGCTTGAACAACCCTTGGGTTGTTATTTCAAAACCATACAGTGGACGCAAACAACAAACATACCCAGAAAAAAATGTAAGCCTTCGGACTATTAGTACCAGTCA
>NZ_JBPPTR010000015.1:0-44148 GCF_053544215.1 Rothia sp. 88186D007BW
TGTTTTTGGTGATCGGTTGCCGCAGGTGGCTGGTCGCTAGATTTGTTGTGGGTTTACACCGTTAATCTGACAGTCCCCATGGGAACCCTACGCCTCGGATTATTCGGCATAGAAACAAGCGGTATGAAACCCAGAGGCGTTTAGGTGTGGCTGTGACCGCTCCGCTAGATACGGTTCTCCACTGTATGCGAGTGATGGATTTTGAAGAGGCGCTCGTGCTTGCCGATAGTTCTTTGCGGCAGATTGAGTATCAAGAGCTGGTAGGTGCTTTGCGGGGAATGTCTGGTCGTGGCTCTGTGCAGGCTCGCCTTATCGCAGATACTGTAAGCCCTCTCAGCGAGTCACCGGGAGAGAGCTTACTCCGGCTTTTTCTGATGAGGTGTGGGTTGCCTCGACCTGTTGAGCAGTATGTGATTGGGGTTTACGGGCAGCAGTTCAGAGCAGATTTTGCTTGGCCAGATTTCAATATCATTGTTGAGTTTGATGGGCAGATTAAATATACCCAGTTTGGTCAGCGTGAGGACGTCTTTGGGCGGCAAAATGAGCGCGAGGCTCTACTGCGAGGGCAGGGGTGGGAGGTGCTTCGAGTAACCTGGGACGAGCTTACCCAGCGTCCGCATGATCTTAAAACTAAGGTGGAGCGAGCCTTCTGCCGTGCTCGCTACCGCTAGATGTCCACCAGACTCTCGTAGTGCCCACTGGCGGCATAAGCGCTTCGAGACTCTGATGGGCACTCATTGGAAGAAGGGGCGCGGACGTCAGCGGTCAGGGAGGGGAAAATACTAGGGTAAGCCAGGGGTAAGAATTGTAATTTGTGCCCAATCGCTCACATCTATCTGGTTGTGCATTCCCTTATCTAGGGGTCGTTGTGGTTGCTGGGCACTATATGTAGTCTCACACCTTTGTAACTCTCTCTTGGATGTGATTTTGGCGGGCTGTGTTTGCCTGATAAACCGTTAGACACCTGTGGGTAACCGGCATAAAATAGAGAAAGTTGCACAGACCCGGTGGATGGCCGGTGAGCAATCCTGGTGTTGGTTGTACCTGCACACCCCCGTATTTCGTTGCGGCGAGGGGAGTGCGCGGAATAGATGTAACCGGCAGATGGGACGGGTGAGCCCGTAATAGCTTGTGTAGTGGCTCATCACCCTACTGACACTGCGCTGGTAGTCCACCCCGCTCATGCGAGGCTGGGGTGCCAGCGCAGTTCTTTTAAAAGCTCCATCTTGCTCAGTGAAAGCAGGGTAGGAAGTAGGTTCGACAGTGACCTCAAATCCACTTAGAATAGGAACACAACCAGCGTACTGACCCGGCAATCACCGGCGAGCGCCCCGGAAGAACAGATGAAAATCTTAGTAGAACCGGGCGGGTAAGCCCGTCACAGCAGTCATGAAGCGACCGGCACGCTAGCCGGTAAGCAAGGTGGTACCGCGCAGGTTTCTCACCCGTCGAGCAGGCGGGGGTGGGCAGGCGTCCTTGCACCCCAAGTACTAGGCAGACAAGAACCTAAGGGTGCAACCATGACCAAGAAGCCTGTTTATCCCAAGGCAAGCGCAAGTGGAGCCAGTTTTGTAGCTCCTTCCCCCTCTTTCCCCGCACTCGAAGAAGCAGTGCTGGATTACTGGAAGAATGATGGAACCTTCCAAGCCTCCATCGATAACCGTGAGGCTGGTGAGAACGGCGCCAACGAGTTCGTCTTCAATGATGGCCCTCCTTTTGCTAATGGCTTGCCCCACTACGGCCACCTGCTGACCGGTTATGTTAAGGACCTGGTAGCCCGCTACCAGACCCAGCGCGGCCACAAGGTTGAACGCCGCTTTGGCTGGGATACCCACGGCCTGCCTGCTGAGCTTGAAGCGATGAAGCAGTTGGGTATGACTGATAAGCAGCAGATTATCGAGATGGGTATCGATAACTTCAATGATGCTGCCCGCGAATCTGTGCTCAAGTACACCAAGGAATGGGAAGAGTACGTTACTCGCCAGGCCCGCTGGGTGGACTTTGAGAACGACTACAAGACTCTGAACGTAGAGTACATGGAGTCTGTGATTTGGGCTTTCAAGCAGCTGTACGATAAGGGCCTGACCTATGAGGGTTTCCGCGTGCTGCCTTACTGCTGGAAGGACGAAACCCCCCTATCTAACCACGAGCTGCGTATGGACGATGACGTCTACAAGGACCGTCAAGACCCCTCCGTGACCGTGGCCTTCCGTATCACTGGTGATACCTCCCTGGCTACTGATAAGACCGTTGCAGAGGCCTTGGCCGGGGTTGAGGCTATCGCCTGGACCACTACCCCCTGGACCCTGCCCACCAACCAGGCCCTGGCTGTTGGCCCTGAGATCAGCTATGTTGTGGTTCCCGGTGCTGGTGTGTTGGAGGGGCGTCGTTTCCTCTTAGCTGCCGACCTGCTGGGGGAGTACGCTAAGGACCTTGGCTACGGGGATGCTGAAAATCCCGTGGACGCTGCCCGTGAGGCTGTGAC
The DNA here is from genome assembly GCF_053544215.1 of Rothia sp. 88186D007BW. Classification (NCBI taxonomy): domain Bacteria; kingdom Bacillati; phylum Actinomycetota; class Actinomycetes; order Micrococcales; family Micrococcaceae; genus Rothia; species Rothia sp. 88186D007BW. The sequence continues at coordinate 2,486 of NZ_JBPPTR010000015.1, forward strand.
CGCCACTTACACCGGCGCTCAGCTGGAGGGCGTGCGCTATGCACCCCTGTGGGATTACTTCACTGACACCGAAAAGTTCGGCACTGAAAAAGCCTGGCAGATTCTGGTTGCTGATTATGTGACCACCACCGATGGTACCGGTCTGGTCCACCAGGCACCTGCCTATGGTGAGGATGACCAGAAGGTCTGTGAGAGCTACGGTATTCCCGTCATTCTTTCTATCGACGAGGGCGCTAAGTTCCTGGACCTTTTCGCTGACGCTTCTCTAGCTGAGGGTGCTCCCTTGGCTGATGTTGCTGGCGTGCAGATTTTTGATGCTAACCGCACCATCATCAATACCCTCAAGGCTGAGGGTGTGTTGATTCGCGAGAAATCCTATGTGCACTCTTACCCCCACTGCTGGCGCTGCCGCACCCCTTTGGTCTACCGTGCTATCACCTCCTGGTATGTGCGCGTTACTGACTTCAAGGCCCGCATGAGCGAGCTGAATGAGAACATTAACTGGATCCCTGAGAACGTCAAGCAGGGCCAGTTCGGTAAGTGGGTTGAAAATGCCCGCGACTGGTCCATCTCCCGTAACCGCTTCTGGGGTTCTCCCATCCCGGTCTGGGTTTCTGATGACCCTAACTACCCTCGCACCGACGTCTACGGCTCCCTGGCTGAGCTGGAAGCTGACTTTGGCCGCCTGCCCCTGAATAAGGACGGCGACGTTGATTTGCACCGCCCCTACATTGATGAGCTGACCCGCCCCAACCCCGATGACCCCACCGGCAAGTCCACCATGCGCCGTGTAGAAGACGTGCTGGACGTCTGGTTCGACTCCGGTTCTATGCCCTTCGCCCAGTTCCACTACCCCTTTGAAAACAAGGAGTGGTTCGAGGCCCACTACCCGGCAGATTTCATTGTGGAGTACATCGGCCAGACCCGCGGCTGGTTCTACACCATGCACATCCTGGCAACTGCCCTCTTTGACCGCACCGCCTTTGAGAACGTGATCGCCCACGGTATCGTTCTGGGCTCGGATGGTCAGAAGATGTCTAAGTCCCTGCGTAACTACCCGGATGTCTCTGAGGTTCTGGACCGCGATGGTTCGGACGCCATGCGCTGGTTCCTCATGTCATCCCCGATCCTGCGCGGCGGCAACCTGATTGTCACCGAGCAGGGTATCCGTGAGGGTGTACGCCAAGTCATGCTGCCCCTGTGGAACGTCTACCACTTCTTTGCCCTTTACACTAACGCCGCTAACAATGGCGCAGGCTACGAGGCTAAGCTGGTCACCGAGGGGCAGCATGTCATGGACCGCTTCATCTTGGGCAAGACCCGCCAGCTAGTTGCTGAAGTCACCGAGGCCATGGACTCCTACGACATCTCAGCAGCCTGTGAGGCCCTGCGCACCTACACTGATGCCCTGACCAACTGGTACGTGCGCCGCTCCCGCGAGCGCTTCTTCAATGAAGATCCCGCCGCTTTCGACGTGCTCTACACCGCCCTGGTCACCTTCGTGAAGGTAGCTGCACCTTTGCTGCCGCTGACCACCGAAGAAATCTACCGCGGCCTGACCGGGGAGCGTTCGGTGCACCTGACTGATCTGCCCTCACCGGAAGACTTCAAGGATGAGGCAGAACTACTTGCCCTCATGGAGACTACCCGCACTGTGGCGTCCGCTGGTTCTGCCCTGCGTAAGGCCCACAAGTTGCGTGTGCGCCAGCCTCTAGCAGCCCTGACTGTGGCCGTTGCCGGCGGTAAGGATTTAGCTGGCACTTTTGAGTCCATCATTGCTGATGAGCTCAACATCAAGGCGGTAGAACTCTTGGATGCTGCCCAGGTGGCTCCTGCTGACTTTGGTATCTCCCAGCAGCTTAAGGTCAATGCCCGCGCCGCTGGCCCCCGCCTGGGCAAGCAGGTTCAGGTCGCTATCAAGGCCTCTAAGAGCGGGGACTGGAAGGTCACCGAGGACGGCACCGTGGTGGTTGGCCCTGACAATATGGCCCTGGAGCCTGGTGAGTACGAGCTAGAAACCGTGGTAGCAGAAACTGATGGTGCTGCTGAGCGGGCTGTCTCTGTTCTGCCCGGTGGTGGCTTCTTGGTCCTTGACACCACTTTGACCGATGAGCTGCGGGCTGAGGGTACTGCCCGCGATGCCGTCCGCGCCATCCAGTCTGAACGTAAGGACGCTGGCCTGAACGTCTCAGACCGTATCGAGCTAACCATCACCGCCCCTGCTGCTGACCTTGAGGCTCTTAAGAAGCATGAGGAACTGGTAGCTGGTGAGACCCTGGCTGTGTCAGTGAACTACCTGGAAGGCGCTGAATTCTCAGCGACTGTGAAGAAGGCCTAAATGACCAAGGACAAAATGGAGCTTGACCCCGTATTTGCCGAGATCGCTGCCGAGGGCGCGCGTGCTGATGACGCCCCCGGCCTGGCCTCGGTGTATGCGGACCTGCTGGCTCGTGCCCCTGAGCACAAGATGGCCCCCCGCCTGGACGCTATGGACCGTGCCGTAGAAATTCTGGGTGAACCGCATAAGGCAGCCCCGGTCATTCACATCACCGGAACCAACGGTAAAACCTCAACCGCCCGCATGGTCGAGCGCCTGCTCATGGCCCACGATATCCGGGTGGGCCGCTACACCAGCCCCCATATTTCTAAGGTCACCGAGCGGATCTCTATCGATGGGGAACCGGTGGCAGATTCCACTTTCGTGCGTATCTGGGATGAGATTCAGCCCTACCTGCAGATGGTGGACGCTGAACTTGAGGCAGCTGGCGCGCCCCGCATCACCTACTTTGAAGCCCTGACCATTCTGGCTTTCGCTATTTTTGCGGACGAACCGGTGGACGTCATGGTGCTTGAGGTCGGTATCGGGGGCTGCTGGGACGCCACTAACGTTGCTGAGGCTACCGTATCTGTGGTTACTCCCATCGGCCTGGACCACACCGACATGCTGGGGCAGACCCTGGCTGAGATTGCCGGGGAGAAGGCAGGAATTATTAAGGACGGCGGCTTTTTGGTCTCTGCCGCCCAAGACCCTTCTGCCGCCCAGGTGCTCCTGGAAGCTGCCCGATCCCACAAGGCCGACTACCGTTTTGAAGGTGTAGAGTTCGGCACCGTGGAGCGTACCGCTGGTGTGGGCGGGCAGCTACTGACCATCCAGGGTTTAGCTGGCCGGTATGAAGAGATAGCCCTGCCCCTTTTCGGGGCCCATCAGGCCCAGAACGCCGCCCTTGCCCTGGCGGCAGTTGAGGCTTTCTTGGGTGGGGGAGAAAAAGAGCTGAACCCTGATTTGGTGAAGTTGGCCTTTGGTGAGGTGCGCTCGCCGGGTCGTCTTGAGGTGGCTCGTAGGGAGCCTCTGGTGGTGCTGGATGCTGCCCATAACTCTCACGGGGTGGCTGCTTCTGCTGCTGCCTTCAAGGAGTCTTTCAGCTTTGAGGAGTTGCATCTGCTGGTGGGTGTTTTGGGTGAAAAGGATGCCCAGTCCATGCTGAATGTGCTCTTTGATGAGTATGTTGACCGGGCTGATTGGCGCACTGTGTTGCATCTGACCAGGTCAGATTCCCCGCGTGCTATTGCCCCTGAAGAGCTAGCCCAGCTGGCTCTTGATGCTGGTTTTGATGAAGATGCTATCGAGACCTATGAGAATATCCCTGATGCTCTCTCGGCAGCGGTGACGGCAGCAGCTGATGTGCCTAACTTGAACTCTGCTGTACTGGTGACTGGTTCTATTACCGTGGTGGGCGAAGCTAGCACCCTGCTGGGGCTCTAGGGGAAGATGATGGTGAGAATGACGCGCGCCCAGCGTGAATGGCGCCCGGGCCAGCCTAAGAAGCTGCGCTCTATCAAGGTCATGTTTACCTCCATGGTGCTTTCGCTTGAGTCCCTGGTTGCTTTCTTTGCGACCTTGGCCATTTTCGGTCACCATTTTGGTGCCCCCACCTGGGTCAAGGTCGTCATTTGGGCCCTTGGTTTAGCCCTGGCAGCAGCCCTGGTGGTGGCCCCGGCCTTCTTGAAGAAGCCGTGGGGTTACCACCTGGGGTACGCCCTGCAAGGGGCCCTGATCCTTGTGGGTTTTGCCCTACCATCTATGTTCTTTGTGGGTGCGGCTTTTGCTGTGGCCTACTGGTATGCGGTGACGCGCGGTGCCCGGCTAGATGCTGAGAACGCTGTGCGCGCCAAAGAGCAGGAGGAATGGGAGAAAGCTAACCCTGCCTAAAAAGGCTACCGGATTGTTGAACTGAAAATGCTGGTGCCTTCTTACCAGCTTTTAGAAGAGCACTATGTTGAGCATAGGGGTAAGTCTTTCTTTGAGCCGCTGGTATCTTATATGGGCTCTGAGCCTCTGGTGGCGCTGGTGCTAGAGGGCGAGAGAGTGGTGGAAGGTGCTCGGAACCTGATGGGTTCGTCTAACCCCACTACGGCCGCCCCTGGTACTATCCGCGGGGACTTTGGCCGGAGCTGGGGGAGGGAGCGCAGAGGAACCTAGTGCACGGTTCGGACTCAGCACAGTCTGCAGAAAGGGAAATTGCGCTCTGGTTTGGCTCCTAGCTGCCAGTCACCTGAGCATGTAAAAGGCCGGGGCCCCCACTATAGGGGCCCCGGCCTTTTGGTGTTGAGGAAGGGCTTAGAACATTCCCATGATCACATCGAAGAAGCGGATGAAAATAATACCGAAGACTAAGATGCAGACCAAGATGATAGAGAACCAAGTCCAGTTAGGGGCAGCCTGGCGGATACTCTCAGAAGCAGGTATAACCCCGGCATGGATATTGCGGGTCGTGACCTTCACGAAGATGATAGTCTGCATCACCCACACAATCATGCAAAAGAGGCAAAGAGCGTTGATATCAAAGGTGGTGTTGTACCAGAGCCAGAGCACAAAGGCCATGGCCAGGGTGTGGCCCACCTGCATGGCCACCCAGTACCAGCGGGCAAATGATGCCCCAGCGATGAGGGCAGTGGAGATAGTGAGGACGATAGCATAACCTGCGATACCGATAAAGGGGTTAGGGAAGCCGAAAGCCTCAGCCTGCCAGGTGCGCATGACGGTGCCGCAGTTGAGCAGGGCGTTAATGTCGCACACTGACTTGTGGGCGCCGTCCATATAAATTTGCAGGCGCTCATAGACCAAGATAGCCCCAGAGACGAAGGCTAGTAGGCCGGGAATGAGGGTGAACCAGCCGAACCGGCGATCACGCTGGGCCTGGCTGATATCACTATCAGTATGGGGGGTGTTCACGGGGATAGACACGGTGAATCCTTTGACTGTATAAATCTTTCCTTTCCATAGTACGGGTCAGAGCCCACACCAGCCCTCTTGTACAGACCACAAGGAAGTGTTCTTTACTAAGTTCCCAGGTAAGGACGCATGGGGCCAGGCCACAGACTGCGGCCAGTAGGGTAGGGGGCCAGTTGGATTTTGATGGGGTGAAAATAGCCAGGGTGTGAGAGAATGAGTGTGGTAGTGTGCCGCCCGCACGCGGTGACACTACCCAGCAGGCACCCCGAGACGGCCGGTGACGTACTGCCTACCGGCAAGCGTCCTTACCGACAGGCCCCACACCATTCAGCCCTAGCGCTGACTCGGGTTGTTGCCGCTGGCCCGGCACCCCTCGACATGGCGCACAGAAGCCTTGACCTGTCGAGCACGCCAAGGAGCTATGGCTCTGCCGGGTAAACAAGGATTTCGGCGGACCACCCTCAAGAGGTAGGGACCACCGACTGCAGGCAAGACCGTTGGTGCGGCAGGGGCATACGAATACAAGGAGAGTGATCGCTGATGAGCAGCGAACAGCCCGAGGTAACAGAAAACCTCGAAGAAACCCAGGCTGCAGAAGCAACCGCAGCCACACAGCCGGTTACCGAAGCAAACACTGAGGCGGAAGAAGCCCCGGCCAAGAGTCCCGATAAGGAAGAGGCCACGGAGGCCGCCGACACACAGACAGTCGACACAGAAACTGAGGCTACCGCAGAAGAAACCGAGACAGCTGTAGACCAGACCGAGCAAACCACCACAGAAAATACTCAAGAGTCTCCCACGCCCCAGAAGAGCCTGCGCGAAATCAAGGAAGAAGAACTCGCCCAGGTCAATGCAGCCGTAAGCTCTAACAACATGCTCTTCTACTCGCCCAACATGGACGAAATCATGGAGCAGCTACGGGCTGAAAAAGAAGCCCGCCGCCAAGCCGAAGAAGCAGAACGACGCGAACGCCGCCTAGCTGATCTTGACCCCGAAGTCACCTCCCACCGCCGCCGTCGCCGCCGCCGCGGGGACGCCGACCTAGAATTTGAAGGCGGCACCGACGGCGACCCCGAAGACACCATCGTGAAGGTTCGCGCCCCGCGCCTATCTGACTCACACAGCACTAACCGGGTCACCGGCGTCCGCGGATCAACCCGCCTAGAAGCCAAGCGCCTACGCCGCCGCGAAACACGCGCCACCGGCCGCCGCCGCCAGGTCATCACCGAAGCAGAATTCCTTGCCCGCCGCGAATCAGTGGACCGCCAGATGCTAGTTCGCCAAAAGGACGACCGCATCCAAATCGGCGTACTTGAAGACGGGATCCTAGCAGAGCACTTTGTCTCCAAAACCCAGCAAGACTCCCTCATCGGCAACGTCTACCTAGGCAAGGTACAAAACGTACTACCCTCCATGGAAGCTGCCTTCGTTGACATCGGCCGAGGCCGCAACGCCGTACTCTACGCTGGTGAAGTCAACTGGGATGTCACCGGTCTTGACGGTGCCCCCCGCAAAATCGAAAACGCCCTCAAAGCAGGCGATTCAGTACTCGTGCAGGTCACCAAAGACCCCGTAGGGCACAAGGGCGCTCGCCTCACCAGCCAGGTTTCCCTTCCGGGCCGCTACCTGGTCTATGTGCCCGGTGGCTCCATGACCGGTATCTCTCGTAAGCTGCCCGATGTTGAGCGTCAGCGTCTGAAGAAGATTCTCAAGGATCGTCTGCCTGAGGACGCCGGTGTGATTGTCCGTACCGCCGCTGAAGGTGCCAGCGAAGAAGAGCTGAGCAATGACATCAACCGCCTGCGGGTGCAGTGGGAAGAAATTCAGGCTAAGAGTGAGTCCCGTAAGGTGCTGGCCCCTGAGCTGCTCTACCAGGAGCCTGACCTGACCATTAAGACCGTGCGCGATGTCTTCAATGAAGATTTCACCTCGATGATGGTTCAAGGCTCAGATGCCTGGGACGCCATCGAAGCTTACGTTACCTATGTTGCCCCTGATCTGCTGAACCGCCTCAAAAAGTGGGAGGAGGACGATGACCTCTTTGACCACTACCGTATCGAAGAACAACTGGCTAAGGCCCTGGACCGCAAGGTCTACCTGCCTTCTGGTGGTTCCTTGGTGATTGACCGTACTGAGGCTATGACTGTGGTGGATGTGAACACCGGTAAGTTCACTGGCTCTGGCGGTAACCTGGAAGAAACCGTAACCAAGAATAACCTGGAAGCGGCCGAGGAAATTGTGCGCCAGCTGCGCCTGCGCGATATTGGCGGCATCGTGGTGATTGACTTCATTGACATGGTGCTCGAATCTAACCGTGACCTGGTTCTTCGCCGTCTGGTGGAGTGTCTGGGGCGCGACCGTACTAAGCACCAGGTTGCTGAGGTGACCTCACTAGGTTTGGTGCAGATGACCCGTAAGCGGATGGGTACTGGCCTGCTGGAAGTCTTCTCAGAACCCTGTGAGGCCTGCGCTGGCCGCGGTATTCTAGTACACGATCAGCCCTTGAAGGGCCGCACCGGGGGTGCTAGCGATTTCATTCACCGCGCTGAGCGTGATGACCGTAAGCGCTACCGCAACCAGAAGGCTCAGAACCGCCGTGACTTCGCTGAGGTTGATGAAGAGAACGAGCAGAAGACTGAGGCTCGCAAGGCTGCCCTAGCTAATATTGTTGCAGCTAGTTCCCACACTGAGGATGAGCAGGGCGAGGCTGAGTCGAAGTCTGCCCGTAAGCGTAAGCGCCGCAAGCGTAATCGCCGGGCTGAGTCTGGGCAGGAGCTGGAGAATCAGCGCACCCAGGAGGGCCACGGTGAGCAGGTGCTCACTATTGGGGACGAGGTCATTGAGCTTCCCACCGGTGTAGAGCCTGAGCCTGAAGAGAGAATGGGGGAGCAGGGCTCTTTCACTCTTGAGTCTCTGGCTGCTGTCTTTGACGCTGAAGATGGTGCTGAGAGCGAGGATCGCTCTGGTCAGCGCGGACGTTCGCGCAACCAGTCCAAGCGCCGTGGCGGTAAGAAGCGCGAAGAAATCTCTGCAGATGATTTCTCAGCTAACTCTGATGCCTCTTTGGATGTTGACCCTGAGGTTGATTCTCGTTTCACCCAGAATTCGGCTCGTTTGGATGCTATTCGTGCAGCTGAGGCTCGTGCCCGTGCTTCGCAGAAGGCTGGGCGTGACTATGAGCCTCGTGATGGGGAAGAAGCTACTGCCGGTGAGCGTTCTGGCCGTTACGACCAAGCAGGCCGTGCAGACCGCAACGACCGCGCAGACCGCAACGACCGTGCCGACCGCACCGATCGCCGTGGAGCCCGTAGCCAGGACGAGACCGCTAAGGGGCGCAACCGCAAGCCCCGCCGTGCTTCTAGCTCCGACGTTAAGTATGTGGCTCCTATTGAGGTTGTAGCTGATCCGGCTGTTACCGGTGTTGCTACACCGGGCAAGAAGGTTGAGGCTCCCAGTGAAACCCCCGCTGAGGCGTCCGCACCTGTAGCCGCTCCTGGCGAGGCACCCCGTAAGAAGCGTCGTGCCCGCCGCGCGGTGAGCTCAGGTGCTGGCTCAACTGAGGTTCGTACTCAGGAGCTTGCCGCGGCAACCGGTAGCTCTGTTCTTGCCAGCATCGACCAGGCTAAAAAGCCCGTAGCTTCCCAGGGTGACGCCCCCGTCATGCTTGGTGTTGGTGTTTCGGCTGCAGATATCAAGCGGGCAGGTAAATAAGGGAAAGAACCTATCAGGAGGTATGGCAAGCTCGCAGCGAGCGCAAGCTCTGCCATGCCTTCTGAGGGGTTCACCACATATCTTGCCCAGTACCGACTCACCACGTAAACTGGTGAGTCGGTGTTGTTTCCACAAGCAAGCGTTAGCGTGGACTCAGCTAGGCATATTCCATATGGGGTAAGGCCAAACCACCTCAGAACGATAGATCCTGAAGTCGCCCGGTACCCCTGGGCAAACAGGGCCACCACCTTGCTGTTGCGCCCCAGTTCCTTGCAGGGGAGTTGTTCTGAATCATTAAAATGACGTCAAGAAGAAGTGAGTTCCCAAGTGGCATACGCAATTGTCCGCGCTGGCGGCCGCCAGGAAAAGGTCTCAGTTGGAGACCTGGTTACCCTTGACCGCGTCGCTGGCGAGCCCGGTAGCACCATTGAGCTGCCCGTGCTGATGCTAGTTGACGGCGACAAGGTCACCGTTGATGCACAGTCCCTGGCTTCAGCCAAGGTCACCGCAGAAAAGATTGAAGACCTTCGCGGTCCCAAAATCGTTATTCAGAAGTACAAGAACAAGACCGGTTACAAGAAGCGTCAGGGCTTCCGCGCCGAACTGACCACCGTTAAGATCACTGCGATCAACGCGTAAATTCAGCGTAAACTGGTTTTATCCCAACACTCTTTGACCTAAGGTAGGCATCAATGGCACATAAGAAGGGCGCAAGCTCCACCCGCAACGGCCGTGACTCAAACCCCCAGTACCTCGGTGTTAAGCGCTACGGCGGCGAGACCGTCAACGCAGGCGAAATCCTCGTTCGTCAGCGCGGCACCCACTTCCACCCCGGCAACAACGTAGGCCGCGGTGGCGACGACACCCTGTTCGCTCTGGCAGCAGGTAAGGTCGAATTCGGTACCCGCAAGGGCCGCAAGGTTGTTAACATCCTTGCAGCCGCTGAGTAAGGTTTTATCACCTCACATCAGTTAGAAGGGCGATTACGGGGCAACTCGTAGTCGCCCTTTTGCGCACCATACTGATCATAAGCCGTCTACGGGGCACCTGGCCACAGGCTGGTGACGGGGCGACCCTGTAGACTAGATAATCAAACCAAACCTTTAGCTTGAAGGAGCTTGCACTCGTGGCAGAATTTGTAGATCGCGTGGTCCTACACGTAACTGGTGGGCACGGTGGGCACGGCTGTGTCTCTGTTCGTCGTGAGAAATTTAAGCCCCTGGGTGGCCCCAACGGCGGTAACGGCGGTAAGGGCGGTGACGTCATTTTGCGCGTTGACCCTCAGACTACCACCTTGCTGGAATACCACCACAGCCCCCACCAGAGCGCCCCTAACGGCGATATCGGCCGAGGGGACATGTCCCACGGCTTTAACGGTCAAGACCTGATTCTGCCTGTCCCTCAAGGCACCGTGGTTAAAGACCGTGATGGTAACGTGCTAGCTGATTTGGTGCGTATCGGTGATGAATTCCTTGCAGCTGAAGGCGGCATCGGCGGTAAGGGCAACGCTGCCCTGGCCTCCACTAAACGTAAGGCACCGGGTTTTGCTTTGCTAGGTATTCCCGGTTCCACCCGCGATATTGTCCTAGAACTCAAGTCCATCGCAGATATCGCCCTGGTGGGCTACCCTTCAGCCGGTAAGTCTTCCCTGATTGCAGCTATCTCAGCAGCCCGCCCCAAGATTGCTGACTACCCCTTTACCACCTTGATCCCTAACTTGGGTGTGGTGCAGGCTGGCGATATCCGCTACACCGTTGCAGACGTGCCCGGTCTGATTGAAGGTGCCTCTGATGGCAAGGGTCTGGGCCACCGCTTCTTGCGTCACGTGGAGCGTTCTAGTGCCCTGGTTCATGTGATTGACTGTGCGACCTTGGAACCGAACCGCGACCCCATCAGCGACTTCGATGTTATTCGCGGCGAACTTGAAAACTACGAGGTTGACCCCACCGCAGGCGTCACCGTTCCCCTGAACGAGCGCCCCCAGATTATTGTGCTCAACAAGATTGATGTGCCTGAAGCCCGAGAACTGGCTGAGTTTGTGCGCCCCATGTTTGAAGAGCGCGGCTACCGGGTTTTTGAGATCTCAACCGCCTCCCATGAGGGTCTCAAGCAGCTAACCTTTGCCATGGCAGAGCTGGTAGAGGCAGACCGTAAGGCCCGCAAGAAGAGCAAGGACGCCCCGGCTGAAGATACTACCGTGGTCAAGCCTAAGGGCTTCCGCTCCAAGAAGCGCCAGGAATTCATTATCCGTAAGGAAGAACGCAACCTTGAGCCGCTCTTCCGCGTCATTGGTGAGAAGCCTGAACGCTGGATTAAGCAGACCGACTTTAATAATGATGAAGCTGTTGGTTACCTGGCTGACCGCCTTAACCGGCTGGGCGTTGAAGATGAGCTCTTCAAGGCTGGTGCTGTCGCGGGGGACGCTGTGGTGATTGGTGAAGAAGCAGATGCTGTGGTCTTTGACTGGGAGCCCACTATGGTTGGTGGTGCTGAGCTGCTGTCTTCTCCTCGCGGTACCGATGCCCGCCTGGAGGAGCTCATTCGCCCCACTCGTGCCCAGCGTAAGGCTGAGTTCCATGAGCGTATGGACGCCAAGGCTGAGGCTCGTGCTGAGCTTGAAGCTGAGCGTGTGGCCGGTATCTGGACTGAATCTGTTGATGAGGCCCGTCAGGCCAAGGCTAAGGCGGCTAAGACTCAGAAGCGTGCTAAAGGAGAAGAATAATTGGATCTGAAGGGCGCCTTTCAGGCCAGCGCCGAATCACGCGGTAAGCACCGCCGCAGCCCTATCGTTGAGCGTTCCGATATGCCCCGGGCTAAACGTATCGTCGTTAAGGTTGGTTCTTCGTCCCTGACTTCTATTGAGAACTCCTTAGATGAATTAGCTATTGCCACCATCTCTGATGTGCTGGCTAAGAAGAAGAAAGAGCACCCCTCCATTGAGTTGGTCTTTGTTTCTTCTGGTGCTATTGCTGCTGGCTTGGCCCCTTTGGGTCTGTCGCGCCGCCCTAAGGATTTGGCAACCCAGCAGGCAGCAGCGTCCGTTGGTCAGTCCTTGTTGATGAGCCGCTACACCGATATTTTTAGCCGTTATGGGGTCACTGTCTCCCAGGTCTTGCTCACGGCTGAGGATTTGATGGCTCGTGATCGCTACCAGAATGCCCACCGTCAGCTTGAGCGTCTGCTGGACTTGGGTGTTATGCCTATTATCAATGAGAACGATGCGGTAGCAACCCGTGAGATTCGTTTTGGCGATAATGACCGTATTGCGGCTTTGGTGGCCCACACTGTCAAAGCGGATGCTTTGCTTTTGTTGTCGGACGTTGATGCTCTCTACACCTGTCACCCCGACCTGGGCGGGGAGCGGGTCAGTAGTGTGCGTGATGCTACTGATTTGGCAGGTTTGTCGATCGGCTCGGTCGGCGCTGCCGGTGTTGGCTCTGGTGGTATGGCCACTAAGGTTAAGGCTGCCCAGGTGGCGGCGGCCTCCGGTATCCCGGCGCTGGTTACGAGCGCAACGAATGCTCGTGCAGCTTTTGCTGGGGCGGACGTAGGCACCTGGTTTTATGCCACCGGCGAGCGCCGCCCGGTGCAGACTCTCTGGTTGGAGCATCTGGCTGATATTGAGGGCGCGATTGTGGTTGATGCTGGTGCTGCTGCTGCTTTGCGTCGGCGTCGTTCCTTGCTGGCTGCTGGTGTGCTGGGTGTTCAGGGGTCCTTTGAGGGTGGTAGCCCGGTGGCGATTGTTGATGAGTCTGGCCAGGTGCTGGCCCACGCTTTGAGTTCTTATACTGCTGGTGAGACTGCCCAGATGGTGGGTTTGCATACTGAGCAGATTCAAAAAGCGATGGGGGAGACCTATGACGGCACGGTGGCTCATGCCGATAATATTGCCCTGGTCAGCCCGCCTCTGTAAGTAATAATCGGGCCGTCATGGAGGGTGGCCGGTAGGATTGTTTCAACCTTATTTGACTCTTATGTAAAGGAGAAGCTCATGAGTGAACAGTTACAGGTGAATGATGATGTGATGCAGCAGATAACCGACATGGCGGTTGATGCTCGTATTGCTTCCCGCCGTCTGGCGAAGGCTGATACTCGGTGGAAGAACCGGGCGCTGCTGGCTGTTGCTGATTCTTTGGTTCAGCATGCGGCTGTGATTATTGAGCAGAATGCTCAGGATCTTGAGCGTGAGCGAGCTGCCGGTATGAGCGAGGCTATGCTGGATCGTCTGCGTTTGACCGAGCGGCGAGTAGATGAACTTGCCGAGGCCTTGCGTGAGCTGGTTGCTCTACCTGACCCGGTGGGGGAGCTGGTGCGCGGTTCTACCTTGCCTAATGGTCTGCGTTTGCAGCAGGTTCGAGTACCTTTGGGTGTGGTTGGTGCGATCTATGAGGCCCGCCCGAATGTGACGGTTGATATTGCTGGTTTGGCTATTAAGGCCGGTAGTGCTGTGATGCTGCGTGGTGGTTCGGCTGCTGCTAAGAGTAACCAGGTGATTGTGCGTATTATTCGCGATGCTCTGCACGCTACTGGGTTGCCGATTGATTCGGTGCAGTCGGTCGACGAGTTTGGTCGTGAGGGTGCTGCCGCCTTGATGCTGGCTCGTGGTCACATTGATGTGCTGATTCCTCGCGGTGGTCATAGCCTGATTCAGTCGGTGGTGCAGAACGCTAAGGTGCCGGTGATTGAGACTGGTGAGGGTAACTGCCATATTTTCCTTGATAGGTCTGCTGACCCTGAGAAGTCTGCTGATATTTTGGTGAATGCTAAGACTCAGCGGCCGGGTACTTGCAACACGGTGGAAACTCTCTTGCTGGCTGAGGGCGCAGAAGCTGCCCCAGTCGTCCTTGCGGCGCTGGCAGAGGCCGGGGTGACCTTGCACGTGGATGAGGCTACTCGCGGAATTTTGCCTGAGGGTGTAGATGCGGTAGATGCAACCGACGATGACTGGGCTACTGAGTATGGCTCCTTGGATTTGGCTGTGAAGACTGTGCCAGATATTCGGGCAGCTATTGCCCATATCCGTGAGTTCTCCACCGGCCACTCTGAGGCGATATTGACCAACGATATTGGTCATGCGGAGAAGTTCATTCGCGATATTGATTCAGCGGCGGTGTATGTGAATGCTTCTACCCGTTTTACGGACGGCGGCCAGTTCGGTTTGGGTGCTGAGGTGGGTATTTCAACCCAGAAGTTGCACGCCCGTGGCCCCATGGGGTTAGAGCAGCTCACCACTACGAAGTGGATTGTGCGCGGGGACTGGCACAGCCGCGACTAATACCAGAAATATGGGGCCTGCTACCGGGTAAAGCTCTGCTCTAAGAGCTACCACCCGGTAGCATGGTAGCTAAGACACCAGCCCCCCCTTTGCCCCTCCTGGTGCGGTTACACACCGCCCGGTCTTGAAAGGTACACACATGTTTGTTCTTGCCTCAGAAGAAGGTAGCCATCAGCTTGAACTGCTGGGCATGCCCACCTACTGGTTCGCCATTATCGGTTTCATTATCTTTGGCCTGCTTTTGCTGATTACCATCTCTTTTTCAGGCCGTGGCGTGGTACGCCCAGATCATGCAGCTGACCACCTCTCTCACGAGGAAACTGAGGCTCTGCGCGATTATCAGCGCAAGCACAAGCACTAAATTTTTCTTCACCACTCTTCGGCGCGGTGCCCCTTCCACTCCCGTCCACCGGGGTAGCGGGCCCGCGCCGAAGCCGTAGACACCAGAGCAAGCAGGAAACCCCGTGATTCGTCCCGCCCAAGAGATCCGCCGTGAGCTTGGAATCCCTGAACCCGACCATGCCACCACCCGTGTAGGCGTTATGGGCGGCACCTTCGACCCTATTCACCATGGGCACCTGGTGGCAGCTAGTGAAGTTGCTGCCGTGCTGAGTCTCGATGAGGTAATTTTTGTACCCACCGGCGACCCCTGGCAGAAAGCTGATAAGCAGGTAACTGCCCCTGAGCACCGCTACCTCATGACCGTGATCGCCACCGCCTCTAACCCCCGCTTTACTGTGAGCCGGGTCGATATTGACCGGCAGGGCCCTACTTTCACTATTGATACTCTCACCGATTTGCGGGCAGAGCGGCCCGATGATGAGCTTTTCTTTATCACCGGTGCGGACGCCATGAGCCAAATTACCACCTGGAAAGAGGCCCATAAGATGTGGGACCTTGCAACCTTTGTGGCGGTCACCCGCCCCGGCCATGAGCTGAGAGTCCCAGAAGAGGCACAGGGGCGCGTGCGCGTCATTGAAATCCCGGCTATGGCTATCTCATCAACCGACATCCGTGACCGGGCCTGCAAAGACCTGCCTGTCTGGTACCTGGTGCCCGATGGGGTGGTGCAGTACATCAACAAATACAGTCTTTATACCGAATCTACCCCCAGCAGCGTGGGCGGCGGGTATGTGGCTGGTTTGCCCCGCATAAAATAAAATCTGCTGTCATTGCCGCAGAGAACCCCTGCAATCGAGTGACTTGGTAGCATTAACCACAAGAACAGGCATCAGACTCAAGGAAACACTGTGAGTACACACAAGGATCAGGCTCAAGGCGGTCGGAACGACAAGATACCTGCCTACCTTACCGAAAGCTACATCATTGAGGACGGGCTAGAGATTCCGCCCCCCGTCCGCCCTATGGGCCCGCGCCGCTTGACGCGTTACTACCAAGAGGCTGCTGACTATCTGCGCGCCCTAGAAAGGGGGGACGAGAACCTCCCTGAGGTGCCCATGTTTATGGGGGATATCGAGGGGGCAGATAGGGGCCAGGACGCCGCCCGTTCCCTGATGAATCTTTCACAGATGGGAAGTATCAGCACAGATGAGGGCGATGACCTTGATGTGGAATTTGATGAAACCCGCGCCACCGTCATTGAAGACCCCCTGGCTCATATCGATGCGCAGGTGCTGGAGCCTGAACGCCCTGTAGCAGAGGCCAGTGAGCAGATAGATTTTGCTACTGCCACCAGCGAAATCACCAGTGAAAGCGACTTCGTGAGCATCGATGAGCTAGAGCTGGAAGAAGAGCAGCTACCTGAGGAAGAAGCCTCCAACGAAGAGGTGCTCGAAGATGAGGAAGTGCTCGAAGATGATTACTCGCAGGTAGAAGAACCTGAGGATGTGCTGCACCTCCCAGAGCTACCTGCACCCGTGCGCGCTGTTGATGCCCAGGGTCTTGACCTTACCGAAATAGACAGCGCCGGTGTGACTGAACCGGCCGATACCACCCTAGCCAGTGACGGTGCCCTTGAGGTAGACTCTGAGAGTTCTGAAGAAACTGCCCAGGCACCAGAAGAGTATATCTCCCAGCCTGAGGCAGAAGAGAAGGAAGAGCTCACCGAGCCTACACCTGAGAGCACTCTGGTAGAGAGCAACGGCCCTGGCGGTGAAGAAGATGCACAGCGCGTCAACTTCGCAGGTGCCGTTAGGCAAATAGATGAGTCCTCACCCGGTGCTCTTGCCGATATGGAAGAAGAAGCCGCAGCTACCTATCACTCAGCCCCGTCATCAGCTAAGAGCCCTAACGGTGCTGTAATAGCTGTTCTCGGTCTGCTGTTTTTGGCGCTGGTGCTCTATGGCGTGTGGTTCCTCATCTTCAGATAAAGTTTTAGTTGAATAAGACCCCAAAAGGTTTGGGGAATGATTTGCTCGGAAAGGGCGAAATGACTGCAGCTGCAGAGTCTATTGAAGCGTTGAAGGTAGCCGCACGCGCGGCCGACGATATGCAGGGTACTAACCTGCTGGCCGTTGATGCTTCTGACATTATGGGTTTGATTGATGGCTTCTTAGTTGTCTCTGCCCACAACGAACGCCTGGTTAACGCGATTGTTGACGAGGTAGAAGATAAGCTCCGTGAAGAGCTGAGCCTCAAGCCCCTACGCCGTGAAGGTCGGGCTGAGGGCCGCTGGGTCCTGCTGGACTTCGGCGATATTGTGGTGCATGTGCAGCACGAAGAAGACCGTGCTTTCTATGCCCTAGATCGCCTCTGGGGCGATGCACCCCGCATTGACCTGGGCCTAGAGAGTGAAGTGGATAGTGTCGATACTGAGGGCGCTGAAGCTGACTTTGAAATCATCACCCCTGAGGCGGATTTGATGAACCAGCGCGAAGACTAAATTCTTCTGCAAGGACGCCTCACCTATCTTTTCTGCGTACGGGGAGTTGGGTGGGGCGTCCTTTGGTTTAAGCGGGTAAATGACCCATACAGTGTATGTGATGCAGTTCATGGGTGCTGGTGGGGGTTTGATTTGCATGAGCCTTGTAGGTGCCATAAGATAGAACAGTCGCCGCGAGAGCGGCCAACAATTGAATAAGGGGCTATGGCGCAGTTGGTAGCGCGTCTGCATGGCATGCAGAAGGTCAGGGGTTCGAATCCCCTTAGCTCCACGGGGGTATGGCGCAGTTGGTAGCGCGTCTGCATGGCATGCAGAAGGTCAGGGGTTCGAATCCCCTTACCTCCACCACTAAGATCTCAGCAATCACAGATTGCTGAGATCTTTTTTGTGCCCTCCGTAGGCTCAGACTACGAGCCTGGCAATAGGATGCTAAAGAGAGTAGAGCCGTCTCTGGTTCTCTAACAGAGTTGGTGCAAAATCTTCGCCGCGTTCAGCCGAAATGCACTCGACAAGTCGGTGCAGGCGTCCGCTCACATCTGAGGCAAACTGCTGGATATCAAGCGCGTCGGTAGGCTGCTCGGGCAAGTCCGTCTCTAAGAGCAGACGGTCAGCGGGCACCTGGCGGGTATAGGCCCGTCCGCGCTTAGTAGCCAGCATCTGCGGGTGAACCGATATGCACCCACCCAATCTTATGAGCCGGGTCAGCTCGTCACTGCTGCCCCCAAACCGGTGAATCACCGGAACAAGAGGGGGGCTGGGAACATCAAGCTCCTCAAAAAGGTCAAGAACCGCAGCAGTTGCGCGGACGGCGTGCACAGACAGCACATAGGGCTTCTCAGTCGGTTGCCCGGCAGCAGCCTGGAGCACCCCACCCACAATGCGGCGCAAAGCCTCTAACTGCAGGTCAGCAGGGGAAGCCTCCAGGCGGCGGGGCAGAAAATCCAGGCCAATCTCACCGATCAGCCGGGTGCTGCTTACCTCAGCCTCAAAGACCGCAAGCTCAGTCTCAACCTGAGCCACATCAGCCACCTGCCAGGGGTGAAAACCAAGAGACAAGAGCGGGCCCGCCGGGTCAGCCACCTGCCGAAGCTCCCGGTAGGCCGAGGGCTTCAGCGTCTGGGCAACCAGCTGCACACCCTGGGCCCGCAAGGCCTCGTTAAAAGAAGGCCGAAGCGGCGGGGCCAGGAAATCATAGTGAAAATGGGTATCAAGCAGCATACGAGCGGGACTACAGTAGGGGCTGAGGTGCGGCGTCCTCTCCACTAGCCCGGGTGCCAATATAAGGCGGAGCGGGAACCGGCTCCATGCCAGCTAGCTGACGAATCACCTTACCAGCCAGCATCTGCCCCATAATCGGAGGCATATAGCTCATAGACCCCAGAGTCTCACCCTTGGTCTTAGCACCAGGAGCCTTCTCCACCTTGAAAGGTAACTCGGTTGAAAAGAGCACCTCAAGACCATAAATCTGACGCTTGCGGCACTCAGAACGAATCACCTTAGACATAGAACAGTTAAAGGTGCGGCGAATATTAGCGAACTGCAACATGGTCGGGTCAAGACGGTTGGCCGCGCCCATCGACGCTACCAGGTTCAGGCCCCGCTCCGCAGCCCACTGGTAGACAGCCAACTTCTGGGTGATGGTATCAATGCAGTCAATGACGTAGTCAGGGCGGGGGAACTTATCCAGAGTCTCAGCCAAGTTATCGGGGGTGAGGAAAGCCCGCTCAGCAATCACCGTGCAATCGGGCTGAATCTCCTTAATCATGCCCTCCATGACCTCAGCCTTAACCTTGCCCAAGGTAGAAGTAAAGGCCAAGGCCTGCCGGTTAATGTTGCTCTCATCAACGACGTCCCGGTCTAGCACAATCAGGTTACCCACCCCGCCGCGGGCCAGGGCCTCAGCGCAGGCAGAACCTACACCGCCAAGGCCGAGCACCATGACGGTGGCGTCCTGAAGTTTCTGCAGGCCCTCGTCCTTAAAAAGTAGTCTCAACCGGGCAAAACGTTCGCTCTCAACACCCACTCAGGGCCTCCTTGGAAAAGTTGTGTCTAACCTGGCAATTATGCCACATACCTGAAGCAGGGGTTGAGGCCCGTCCGCTTATCTTTGCGAGAAGAACCTCCCGCCGCAAGGAGGGTAGTGGCCTATGAAAGTGCCTTATATCGCTGAGCGTGCACCTGCCATGTGCACGCTCAGCGATATGACGCACGGT
This sequence comes from Rothia sp. 88186D007BW, assembly GCF_053544215.1. Lineage (NCBI taxonomy): Bacteria > Bacillati > Actinomycetota > Actinomycetes > Micrococcales > Micrococcaceae > Rothia > Rothia sp. 88186D007BW. The sequence goes on from NZ_JBPPTR010000015.1 coordinate 21,760, forward strand.
CGCCAGATGGAGGACGAAGCCTAGGGGGAGCTATGGCATGAAGGGCGATCTAGCTTCAACCACGTAGATCTATTTAATGTTCGAGGGTTAGAAGCTCACCGATTTCGCAGTCCAGGGCCTTGCAGATAGCGGTGAGGGTGGTGAACCGAATCGCTTTAGCCTTATTGTTCTTGAGGATAGAGAGATTAGGCAGGCTGATATCTACTAGTTCGGAGAGGCGGCTGAGGGTCATGCCCCTGCTGTCTAAGAGCTCATCTAGGTGGCAGTGGACCTGCGATATATCAGTTGGCATCTTAGACTAACCCCTCTGTGTTTTTCTGCAGTTGTTCGCCGGTTTCCAGAATAGCTGAGAGGGTGTAAAGCATGAGAAATACTCCAATGGGCCAGAAACTGATGAAAACAGCAAGGTTGGGGGTTGGTGCACTAGAGAGCCCACCGGTGAGCTCCCACCCTATGAGGGATTCGGAGGCAAGGGCGGCAGCCCCAAATCCTTCAAGAATTGGGGCCATGAACCCGCAGATAAGAACAACCCAGGCTAGGGACTGGGTGAGGCGGGTGAGCTGGGGGCGGAAGGGGATTCCCTGTAGCCGCCCGCGTGCTAGTGCCCGAAAAGCTAGTGCTATGCTCACTTGCATGATGCTACCGAGAATGAGGGACCCGGCAAGAAGTAGTGCGGCCTCAAGTGGGATTCCTCTTGCATCTGCTGTGATGGTGTCAAAATGCAGGTTCTCAAGGCTAAGACCATTAGCGCCGGGGTGAACGTTCATTCCCTCTGGTAGCCAGGGGCTAATAGGAAGGGCAGCACTCGGTGCTTCTCGACCGATGATAAGTTGAGCTACCCCGATGAGGGTAAGGACGGTTACCACCCCAGCATAGAGGGTCGCTAACCATTGTGTGGCTTTGAGGGTGGCTTGTAGGTCTCGTTGTGTCTGTAGGTATTTGAGGAAAAAGAAGGCGATTAAACCTGCGATTATCAGGCTAGCGAACAGAGTAAGAGGGATGGCGGGCATGGTAACCTCCACATGCAGTTTATTGAAAAACGATATTATCGATAAACATTAAATTACCAGGGTGGGAGTGCCAGCACAAGATATTGAAGAGCGGACGTCCTTCCGCGACTTCTTCGCCTAATGCCCTGCAAAGACCATGAGAGCGGCAACCAGAATAAAGAGAGAACCAAAAACCCGGTTCAGTATCTTCTGCCCGCGCTCTGAATGCGAAAGCCTCGTCAAAGACTTTGCCACCAGACCAAAACCGCCCCACATCACTAGAATGTCAATGGCCACCATAGTGCCCGCAACTACCAGATACTGGGGCAGTTGCGGGGCATCGGGCCGCACGAACTGGGGCATAAAGGCCAGAATAAAAACAATGGCCTTAGGGTTAGACATATTCACCCAGAAACCCCGATTAAAGAGAGCCAGGGGAGTACCCGGTTGCAAGCGCGCACCTACTCGGGTGCCGCGTCCTTGCCCCTGCTGGGCCGAGGCACCCCCGCTACTGTCTGCCTCATCGCGGGCTTGCTGCGGGGTCTGAGGGCGAGCAAAAATCATGCCTAACCCAAGATAGACCAGGTAGGCTGCCCCACCGTAGCGAATCACATCAAAGAGTACCGGCGAATTAGCAACCACCACGCCCAGGCCAGCAGCCACAATAGCTATCTGCACCACCAGGGCCAGCTGCTGCCCTATAACCGTGAAAAAAGCCCTCTTCCAGCCATAAAGCAGGGAAGTTGTCATGGTATTCACCGCACCTGCACCAGGGGTCAAAGAGATCACCAGGCAGGCAAGAACGAGAGAAAGCCAGAGGGTAAAAGTCATAGCACCTCATAGTAGCGAAAAAGGTAGATGAGAGCAGAAAAAGGTTTCACACAGTGAACCCCTAGAACCCTTGCACAAAACAGTCACCATGACCAACTAAAGAACCCCACAAAAAAGTGGGGCCCTGCACACCACAGTGCAGGGCCCCCTTCACTATAAAAAGGTTAAACCTTAGAAATTACTCGATACCGCAGTTCACAGCATCAAGACCAAGATCCCAGGTGACACTATTGAGAGAAGACTCAAAAGTATCAACGTCGCCAACCTTCGCAGCCTCAATGGCATTGGTCAGAGCAGTGCGCATCTCTTCAGAAGGTGCGTTATCGCGCACGTTCGTCAAAGAAGCCATGTAACTTTCCAGAGTAGTTACATCCTTCTGAATGTTGTCAGAGGCAACCAGGAACTCATCCAAGGCAACACAGTAAGGTGAAGCAGGGTCAAGGGCAGCAGAAGCAGCTGCGGTAGAAGCGTTAGCTGAAGCCTCATCAGCAGCAGAAGAAGCTTCCTTGCTCATCTCGTTGGTTGCCTGTGCGGAGGCAGAAGCTGAACTTGAAGCAGCAACGGCAGAACTGTGGCTTGCAGAAGACTTAGCAATCTCATTACCGATGCCAGCAAAGAGGAAAGCAAAGAAAAGAATTGAAGCTAGAAGGCTCAGGGCACCAATGACGATACCTGCAATAGCTAGCCCACGGCCCTTCTCGCCAGTGCGCTTAATCTGGTTCAAGGCAATGAAACCAAGAATAACACCAACAATGTTAATCAAGAAAGCAAAAACAAGGCTGAGAATAGCCAAAAGGTTAGTCTTCTCAGACTGAGGATTCACCGGCTGGTAAGGGGTATTAGCGGAATGGGGTGCAGAGTAGGAAGAAGGTGTCTGCTCGCTCATATCAATAAACTCATTTCGGGTGTGCGGTATGAACAGGGCCTAGTAGCCCTGCTCACAGAATACTATCAGCTTTACTATCACAGGGCAGAACGCCATCCCGCACACAGGGCCCACACCTCACCGACCAAACATGAGATACTGAAAAAGTGCCCACACCAAAAAACCAAAACCTCACCCACCCCAGCACCCCCACCTCACCTCTACCCGCCACCGCAAGCGCCCTCGACAGGCTCATCCTAGCGGAGGCCACCACAGCCCTCACCACCTTAGAGAGCACAAGCGGGGATATCCTCATCCTCGATGACCCCACCGGCACCCTCACCCGCTGGGCCCTGACCCACACCGCAGCAGGGGCCCACCGGGTCATCAGCCGCCAACGCTCCTACACCGACGCCCTCACCCTGCACCGCACCCTGACAGAAGAAAACCCGGACGCCGCCACCCGCCTAATCGTGGCAGGACTCGATCCCACCGGCGAAATACACCCCACAACCTTCAGCCTCCACCAAGCCCTCACCCACCACCACTTCACAGGGCACCTCGCCTTAGGGCATCTACCCAAGAGCCACGCCGCGCTCGCTGACCTTGCCCACGATTTTTCCTCTTATCAGGCGCAGCAGGGGAGTGAGGCTACCCTGATCTTGGGCGGTAATACCAAGCACATGAGCACAACCTTCAACCAAACTCTTGCCCAGGATTTTGAGCAGGTGCGGGGTTTGCGCGGTAAGGGTAAGCACCGTTGTTTACTGGCGACCGGGCCTGCACCTGCAGCTCAGGTGTCTGTCCCTGCCGGGCCTCTCCAGGCTTGCGGCGGGGTCTTCTCTGGGGGCAAACCAGATCGGGGTGGGCAATTACTGGCCACCTGCGTCCTGACCGATATCAGCAAGCAGGCCCCTGCCCACCCTCTGACCCTGGTTGATTTAGGGTGCGGCAATGGTTCAGTCACGCTTCAGGTGCTAGAGAACCTACCGGCGGGTGTTGAGGTCGCCCAGGTGTGGGCAACTGACCTTGATGTGGATGCTGTGCGCTCTGCCCAGCTCAACCTGGGTCAGGACGCCCGGGTGCAGGTGAGCTGGGACGATGCCGGGGCCCGCCTACCCCAGGGTTGCGCTGATGTGCTCATGCTCAACCCGCCCTTTCATACAGGAACCGCAGTTGACCTTAGCCTGGTAGGGCCCCTACTGGATGCTGCCCTACGATTACTAGCCCCCGGTGGGCGCCTATATCTAGTGCATAACTCTCACGCCCGCTACCGCAGTCAGGTGCAAGAGCGCTTTGAGCAGGTGCGTCAGCTTGAACGCACCCCCACCTTTACCGTCCTTAGCGCCTGCGCACCGCAACAGAAAGAGATTCGATGACTATCAAAATTATTGCCATCGGCAAGAAACACGAAAAATGGGTTAAAGACGGTATCGACCGCTACGAGAGTCGCCTGCGCAAGCCCTGGGATATTAGCTGGCAGTACCTGCCCCACTCATCCTTGGCCCAGGATGCCGCACGGGCAGAAGAATCCCGCCGAATTCTAGGGAAAGTAGAGCGCGATGATTACCTGGTGCTCCTTGATGAGCGCGGCAAGATGCTCAGCTCCCCAGGTTTAGCACACCTACTAGAAGAGCAGCTAGGCTTCAAAAAGGTCGTGCTGGTTATCGGGGGTGCCTACGGGGTTGATGAGACTGTGAGAGCGCGAGCCAATACTATCTGGAGTCTTTCTGACCTAGTCTTCCCCCACCAGCTGGTACGCCTAATCATCACAGAGCAGATTTACCGGGCAGGGGAGATCGCTGCCGGGCGCCCCTACCACCACGTGTAAACTCAACCCCAGACAAGGTAATCGAATACATATTCGAATTGCGCTAAAGTGCGACATACACAGTAGCCCTAACCACACTGACCGGTCAGAAGAGATAGGATAAAAGTGGTCATAGACGACCACCCCTTGCCACCCGGGGCGGCCTGGTAGCAAGGAAAAACCACTCAACTAACTAGGTGATCAAATACCATGAAGGCAGCACGCTTTTACGACAACAAAGACATCCGCATCGAAGACATCGAAGAACCCACCGCAGGCGCCGGCGAAGTCCTCATCAAAGTAGCCTGGGCCGGAATCTGCGGCACCGACCTCCACGAATACCTCGACGGACCCATCTTCTGCCCCACCCAGCACACCCCCCACCCCATCTCAGGTGAAACCGCCCCCGTCACCATGGGTCACGAATTCTCCGGAGTCGTAGAAGCACTCGGCGAAGGCATTACCGACCTCGAAGTAGGCGACCACGTCGTCGTCGAACCCTACATCCTCGACGAAGACGTAGAAACCGGCCCCGACAACAAAAACTACCACCTCTCAGAAAACATGAACTTCATCGGCCTCGGCGGACGCGGCGGCGGCCTCTCAGAAAAAGTCGCCGTCAAACGCCGCTGGGTCCACAAAATCTCCAAAGACATCCCCCTCGACGAAGCCGCCCTCATCGAACCCCTCACCGTCGGCTACCACGCCGTTGAACGCGCAGGCAAAATCAAAGAAGGCGACGTAGCCCTCGTCGGCGGCGCCGGCCCCATCGGCCTCCTCATCGCAGCCGTCCTCAAAGCCTACGGCGCAACCGTCATCATGAGCGAACTCTCCAGCCTCCGCCGCCAAAAAGCCCTCGACGCAGGAGTAGCAGACCACGCCCTCTCACCAGCAGAAGTCGACATCGTCGAAGAAGTCAAAAAACTCACCGACGGCCGCGGCGCAGACGTAGCCTTCGAATGCACCTCAGTCAACGTCGTCCTCGAAACCCTCATGGACGCCATCCGCCCCCAAGGCATCATCGTCGTAGCCTCCATCTGGGGCAAACCCGCACAGATGGACCTCCACAAACTCGTCCTCAAAGAAGTAGACGTACGCGGCACCATCGCCTACGTCAACAACCACCCCGACACCATCAAGCTCGTCGAATCAGGCAAAGTCAACCTCAAGCCCTTCATCACCGGGCGCATCCCCCTCGAAAACCTCATCGACAAAGGCTTCGACACCCTCATCAACCACAACGAAACCGCCGTCAAAATCCTGGTCACCACTGACCCCCAGCGCCTAGCAGACGCCCAATAAGCACAAACCAGCCAACCATAGACGGCAAACACCGGGCGGGTACCCCTACGCAAGCGGCACCCGCCCGCACCATACCCACACACCCCACCCCACTCACACCACCCAACTTAGCCACAAACCCCCACCCACCAAAACGTAACACACACCCAAAAACCACCAAAAACGCTATATTTTATACATGACAAAGAAAACAGTTACCGTAGTATCCACACTCGCGGCAACCACCCTCCTCGCAAGCTGCGCACAAACCATCGTCCCCGGCATGGGCATCGAACCCACCAACAACTGGGGCGCACGCGACGACATCACCATCGAGGTAACTGCCCAACACCACAACACCCACGCCCCCGCAACCATCACCGTCTACCAAGACCAAATGAACTTCGACGGCAACCAAGCAGACTTCAACGGCGAAGCCTACTACAAACTCACCTACAACAACCTCGCAGACCTCACCGACTCACAAATCCGCGTCACCGTCACCGCCAACGACCCCACCACCGACGTCACCTGCGCCATCAAAGGCACCGGCTACGCCCTCCAAGAAGGCGACCACGTCAACCACGCCAACCAAGCCCACGGCACCGGCAGCGCCACCTGCACCCTCAACATCGACTAAAAACCCACCCCACACCACCCACGGTGGGCACCAACAACGGTGCCCACCGCCTCCATTTAAAACACCCCACCCCAACATGCACCAACCCACCGAATATGAAAAACTAGAACCATGACCACAGGGGCACACGAAATCCGCACCATCGTCTCAGAAGCAGCAGACGAAGCCGCCAACATCGGCTACCGCATCGGCGACAAAATCCACACCTACCGCGAACGCCACGCACAAAAACACGGCCTAGAACCCGTCATCGTACCCAGCGTCGGCTACGGCACCCAAAACTGGGTCCGCATCCTCGGCCGCGCCCTCTACAAAACCGACCTCTTCGAAGAATTCTTCGACTCCCTCGAAAAAAACGACCCCACCATAGACCCAGTCCGCGGCTGGCGCTCCTTCACCTCCGTCGCCATCTCCCACGCACCCATCGACATCCACATCAACGGCCAAACCCACCGCGTCCACGCCGACCGCGGAGGAGTAGTAGACGTCAAACTCAACACCACCCTCCCACCCGGCACCCACCACATCACCCTCACCACCCCCGGCAGCCAACCCGCCACCACCACCATCTACATCGTCCCCCACCACCAAACCATCGGCATCATCTGCGACGTCGACGACACCGTCATGAACACCGCCCTACCCCGCCCCCTCGTCGCAGCCTGGAACAGCTTCGTCCTCAACGAACACGCCCGAAGCGCCACCCCCGGCATGGCCGTCATGATGGACCGCCTCCACCGCGCCCACCCCACAGCCCCCTTCATGTACCTCTCCACCGGCGCCTGGAACATCACCCCCACCCTCCGCCGCTTCCTCCACCGCAACGGCTACCCCAAAGGCACCTTCCTCCTCACCGACTGGGGCCCCACACCCGACCGCTGGTTCCGCTCCGGCCCCCAACACAAAATCAACACCCTCAAACGCCTCGCCCACGAATTCCCCCACATCCGCTGGATCCTCATCGGCGACGACGGCCAACACGACCCCGAAATCTACAACGGCTTCGCCGTCCGCTACCCCAACAACGTCGAAGCCATCCTCATCCGCAACCTCACCTTCGGCGAAACCGTCCTCTCATCAGGCCGCGTCTGGGGCGACAACCGCGCTCGCGATATCACTAAGGGCGACCTCTGGCTTGAAGGCAATGACGGCACTGCCCTCTACGAGCAGCTCAAAGAGCGTGGCCTGGTCTAAAACAGCACCGTTTAAACACCCTCAGGGGCGCCCTTGTCAAGCCTGACTGAGCACCCCTTTGAGCGACACACCCCTGACCAAAAAACCTTAAAAAACGCCTCTAGGCAGCTCCCAAAACTCAAGGCTCAATTTAGGGTTGAAATCCCTTCCCCTGATATCACGCGGGACGCCCGGGCTCCAGTCTGTAAGGCCCCTGCAACTGGTGCACGAAAGGTCACATCTGCCCTCTTGAGCTCCTTCCACAAAGCCCTTAATGTGGATAACCCCCTTAAAGCCTGCAAACGCGCGGAAGGGGCTGTGGATAGAAGATTACTTTAAAAACTTTTGTAACTAACCACAGCATGTAGGGCTAGATGCGCTCTTGAAACACTAGATGTAGTATTAAATCTCGGTTCAAGCCGCAGGGCTAAAACTGCCGCCAACCCAGTAAGTGGGCTCTCTGCGAGCCCTTTGCCAGAAACTTCCCGCCACCAGCGGGACACCAAGGAGAATCCCCATGACTGTTACGGTGTACACCAAGCCTGCCTGCGTCCAGTGCAACATGACCTACCGCGCTCTCGATAAGCTCGGCGTCCAGTACAACACCGTTGACATCACCGAGGACCCCGCCGCCCTGGACCTCATCAAGGGTATGGGCTACCTGCAGGCCCCTGTCGTTATCGCCGGTGAAGATCACTGGTCAGGCTTCCAGCCCGACAAGATCAACGCCCTAGCTAGCGCCGCAGCCTAAACCCCATAAACACCTGCCCGGGGGAGTAGGCAGCGCCCACCAGCGTCCGCACCCAGGGCATTTTCTCGCACTTTGTGCACCCCTAACCAGCACGACTAGATCCAGGCACCTGCCCCTATGGACACCACAGACACCACCGGCCAACCCACCATCGTCTACTTCTCCTCTATCTCAGAAAACACCCACAAGTTCGTGCAGAAGACCGGAATAAAAAGCATCCGGCTGCCACTGAAAACCAGCCAAGAACCCCCACAGGTTACCGGCCCCTATGTGCTGTGCATCCCCAGCTACGGGCGGCCCGGGGGGTCAGGGTCCATCCCGCCCCAGGCCGTGAAGTTCCTCAATAACCCCCACAATCGGGAACTTCTACAAGGAGTCATCGGCTCGGGAAACACCAACTTCGGTGAACTCTTCTGCGTAGCAGCAGAAAAAGTCGCCGCTAAATGCCACGTTCCAGTGCTCTACAAATTTGAGCTCATGGGCACCGAAGAAGACGTAGAAACTGTTAAAGAAGGATTGGAAAAATTTTGGATTCAAAACTCCCTGTACCCGGCCTCAGCGTAGAACCCGGCCACGAGGACCCAAGCACCCCCGAAAAATATCGCGGTATGGGGTACCACGAACTGAACGCCCTGCTGAACCTCTACGACGAGAAGGGCCAGATTCAGTTCGAGGCAGACCGTCAGGCAGCCCGCCAGTACTTCTTACAGCACGTCAACAACAACACTGTTTTCTTCCACGACCTGGAAGAAAAGATTGACTACCTCATCAAGCACCAGTACTACGAGCCTGAGATCTTTGAGAAGTACTCCTTCGACTTCGTCAAATCTCTCTCGAAGCTGGCCTACTCTAAGAAGTTCCGTTTCCCCACCTTCCTAGGTGCCTTCAAGTTCTACACCTCCTACGCACTCAAGACCTTTGACGGTCAGCGCTACCTAGAACGCTTCGAAGACCGCGTGGTGATGGTTGCCCTGTTACTGGCAGAAGGCAATGAGGCACTGGCCACCAAAATTGTTGAAGAGATTATCTCCGGCCGCTTCCAGCCTGCTACCCCCACCTTCCTCAACGCCGGTAAGAAGCAGCGCGGTGAGCTGGTTTCCTGTTTCCTGCTGCGCATTGAAGACAGCATGGAATCCATTGGGCGTTCTATTAACTCTGCCTTGCAGCTCTCTAAGCGCGGCGGTGGCGTGGCTTTCGCCCTGACCAATCTGCGTGAAGCTGGGGCACCCATCAAGAAGATTGAGAACCAGTCTTCAGGCGTCATCCCCGTGATGAAGCTATTAGAAGACTCCTTCTCGTACGCTAACCAGCTTGGTGCCCGTCAGGGTGCAGGTGCAGTCTACTTGCACGCCCACCACCCCGACATCTACTCCTTCTTGGACACCAAGCGCGAAAACGCCGACGAAAAGATCCGCATCAAGACCCTTTCCTTGGGTGTTGTGATTCCTGATATCACCTTCGAACTGGCTAAGAAGAATGAGGACATGTATCTCTTCTCGCCCTACGATGTTGAGCGTATCTACGGGGTGCCGTTCTCAGACATTAACGTCTCAGAGAAGTACTACGAGATGGTTGATGATGCTCGCATCAAGAAGTCAAAGATTAATGCTCGTGAGTTCTTCCAGACCCTAGCTGAGATTCAGTTCGAGTCTGGCTACCCCTACGTCATGTTTGAAGACACCGTCAATAAGGCTAACCCCATTGACGGCAAGATCATCATGTCTAACCTTTGCTCTGAGATTTTGCAGGTTTCTGAGCCCTCTGCTTACAACGCTGATTTGAGCTACGCGACCGTTGGTAAGGATATCTCCTGCAACCTCGGCTCCTTGAATATTGCCCTGGCTATGGACGGCGGCGACTTGGGCAAGACTGTTGGCACCGCTATCCGTGCCCTGACCTCTGTCTCTGACCAGTCTGATATTGCTTCTGTTCCTTCTATTGAGCGCGGTAACTCTATGAGCCACGCTGTTGGCCTGGGTCAAATGAACCTGCATGGCTACCTGGCTCGTGAGCACGTTTACTACGGTTCTGAAGAGGCTTTGGATTTCACCAATATTTACTTCTACACCGTCACCTACCATGCGATTCGTGCTTCTATGGAGATTGCTCGTGAACGCAAGCAGACGTTTGCGGGCTTTGAGAAGTCTAAGTATGCATCGGGGGAGTTCTTCGAGAAGTACATTAACGGGACTTGGGATTTTGAGACTGAGCGGGCCCGTGAGCTTTTCGCTGGCCACTTTGTGCCCACTGCTGAGGATTGGCAGCAGCTGGCGGCCGATGTAGCTGAGCACGGTATGTATAACCAGAACTTGCAGGCTGTTCCTCCCACCGGTTCTATCTCTTATATCAACGGTTCTACTTCTTCGATTCACCCTATTGCTTCGAAGATTGAGATCCGTAAGGAGGGTAAGCTGGGGCGCGTCTATTACCCGGCTCCTTACATGGATAATGAGAACCTGGATTACTACCAGGATTCTTATGAGATTGGCTACGAGAAGATTATTGACACCTACGCTGTTGCTACCCAGCACGTTGATCAGGGGCTGTCGCTGACTCTCTTCTTTAAGGACACCGCTACTACCCGCGATGTTAATAAGGCTCAGATTTATGCTTGGCGCAAGGGTATTAAGACCATCTATTATTCACGTATTCGTCAGATGGCTCTCGAAGGTACTGAGGTTGAGGGCTGTGTGAGCTGTATGCTCTAGAGCTTGAGGTGGGGTAGGGGTTTGTGCCTTTGAGGTGCGGACGCCTGCCCCGGCTGGGAGGGCCCGTCATCTTCTGTGTGGGGTGGCGGGTTTTCTATGCCAAGCTTTATAATCTATATAACTGATAAGTTAAACTGATTATTTTAGGCTGGCGCCCATGAAAAATTTTTCATACGAGCAGGCGGGAACCTTACGTTACTCGGTATTTAGAATGCATCGACGACTGAGGAACGAAACTGACTCCCACTCACCACTCTCATTTGCTGAAGAAACCGTACTCGCCCAGTTACAGGCCGCCCCGAGGCAGACCGGTGCTGAATTAGCCCGCTTCCAGCGCATGACACCACAGTCCATGAACAAAATCGTGGCTTCACTCCTGCGCCGCGGCTATATCGCCTCAGGCAAAAACCTGCACGATAAACGCCGCAAAGAGCTCTACCTAACAGACCAGGGGAGTAACACCATTAACTCCATCATCAACCGCCGCGACCGCTGGATCGTAGAGCGAGCCGACGAAATATTGACCGCAGAAGAGGCCGCACAACTCGCTGCGGCCCTGCCCCTGCTACGCCGTCTGGTCGACAGGGAAACCAAGGCCGAACGCCTAGCCGCCCAGCAAGAAGAAGCGGGCGCGGACGTCCGCCCCTAAGATGTTCACCCAGCCGCGCCAGGTGCAAATTCTGGCTAAGGGTGAAAGAATAGAACCAAGCCATTTTCAGGCACCCCAACCACCCCACAAGAGGAGAACTCATTACCATGAGTGAGAAGGTCGAACTGGTCAAACACGTTGAAGCTATCAACTGGAACCGCATCGAAGACGAAAAAGACCTTGAGGTCTGGGACCGACTGACCGCTAACTTCTGGCTACCCGAAAAGGTGCCGCTCTCAAACGATGTGCAGTCCTGGAAGACCCTGACTGACGAAGAAAAGCAGCTCACCATGCGCGTCTTTACCGGCCTGACCCTACTGGACACCATCCAGGGCACCGTCGGCGCTGTGTCCCTACTACCTGACGCCGTCACCGCCCACGAAGAAGCCGTCTACACCAACATCGCCTTCATGGAGTCGGTGCACGCCAAGTCTTACTCATCCATCTTCTCCACCCTCTGCTCCACCAAAGAAATCGACGAAGTCTTCCGCTGGTCCACCGAAAATGAGCACCTTCAGAAGAAGGCTCGCATCGTCATGGACTACTACAAGGGCGATGACCCCCTCAAAAAGAAGGTCGCCTCAACCCTGCTAGAGAGCTTCCTCTTCTACTCAGGTTTCTACCTGCCCATGTACTGGTCTTCACACGCCAAGCTCACTAACACCGCAGACCTTATTCGCCTGATTATTCGCGATGAGGCCGTACACGGCTACTACATTGGCTACAAGTTCCAGCGCGGCCTTGAGAAGGAAACCCCCGAGCGTCAGGCAGAACTCAAGGAATACACCTTCGATTTGCTCTACGAACTCTACGAGAACGAAGTGGCCTACACCCACTCCCTCTACGACGGTGTTGGCCTGAGCGAGGACGTCAAGAAGTTCCTGCACTACAACGCCAACAAGGCACTGATGAACCTGGGCTACGAGGCCCTCTTCCCGGCCTCCGTCACCAACGTCTCCCCGGCCATCCTTTCAGCTCTCTCACCCAATGCCGACGAGAACCATGACTTCTTCTCCGGCTCCGGCTCCTCATATGTGATCGGTAAGGCCGTAAACACTGAAGATGAGGACTGGGACTTCTAAAAGGCCTAGTCACACTTAGAGATTAGCCCCTCGCCATACCCCGAACTAGGGGAGCGGTGAGGGGCTGTTTTTATGGGAGTGAAACCGAGCCTCCGCACTTATTCTGAAAAAGCCGCAACTAGTTGCGGGTAAAACAGAATAAATGCGGGGTAAAACTGATTCACCTAAAGCGAGTACCCTTGATATTGAACCCTCCGAGCAGAAAGAGAGCCATGCCCGCGCCTATTACCAGCTATCAGCAGGCCGAGAAGATTTTGGCTGCCCAGCTGTCCATCGACCTGTGCCTTCCGGAGCAGGCCATTGATATCGCCCAGCAGCACGGCTCGACCCATCTTTCAGCGCGTCGAATCCCCCTCGACCAGATGCACCCGGCCCGCCGCCGTTACCGGGACCAGTGGGAGTTGCGTCTGATTAATTACCGGGGGCTCACTGTCATTTGCGCCCAGCACCCGCGAGTACGTGAGGCGGCGGATAACCTGCTAGCGGGCGACAACGGTAACTGGGTGGGGGACTATTCTGAATTGCGTAAGCTCAACGACTACCTCACCCCCTACGCTCTGCAGATGAGCGGTACTTCGCTCTTTTTTACTCCTGGTAGGGATTTTTTTACTTCCCAAGGTACGGACGCCCGCCCCGGCTTGACTGCCGGGGGTTATACGGTGCGCTGGTTGGAACCTTCAGAGTTCGCCTGCTACCGGGATAACCCTGATTTTGAGAATGCTTTGGGTTTTAAGGAGTTGCGCCCTGATGTGCAGGTGCTGGGTGCTTATGCTGAGGGGGGCCTGGTGGCCTTGGCTGGTGCTAGTGAGGATTCTGATTGGTGCCGCCAGATTGGGATTGATGTGCTACCTGAGCACCGGGGTAGGGGTTTGGCCTCTTACCTGGTCAGAGAGCTGTCGCAGGCTATTCTTGCTGAGGGGTTTGTGCCTTTTTATGGTACTAGCCCGTCGCATATTATTAGCCAGCAGGTTGCTTTGAATGCGGGTTTGCGCCCGGCCTGGTGGGAGTTTGTGTCGACGAGTTTGAATGAGATTTCGGTGGACTGATGCTGCACCTTGAGCGGGTTGATCCCGCAACCAGTGGAACCATGGCCGAGCTGGTTGATTCTGCACTGATGACCGTCCGCGCAGTAGGTAGGGGGGAGGCTCCTAGTACGTTGCGGCTTTACCGTCCTGAGCCGACGGTGGCTTTTGGTCGCAGGGATGAGCTTAACCCCTGCTTTTCTCAGGCCCGTGATGTTGCACAGAATCATGGGTTTGAGCCTCTGGTGCGGACGGTGGGTGGGCATGCTGCTGCTTACCATTCGGGGTGCCTGGTGGTGGATCATTTTCAGAGGGCTTCTGATGCTGTGAGCGGTAATCATGAGCGGTATGGTGTTTTTGGGGCTATGTTTGCGCAGGCTCTTACGAGGCTGGGTGTTCCTGCTGGTGTGGGTGAGTTACCGGGTGAGTATTGCCCGGGTGAGTATTCGGTTTGGGGTCAGTTGCCTGGTGGCCGGCGGGTTAAGCTGATTGGTACTGCTCAGCGTGTGGTTGTGGGGGCTTGGTGGTTCTCTGCGGGCATTGTGGTTGCTGGGGCTGATGAGTTGCGGGCTGTGACTGCCGGTGTTTATGAGGCTCTTGGTCTTCCCCTTGACCCGGCAACAGTGGGTGCAGCAACTGATATTGAACCTTTATTAACCGTTGATGATCTTGAAGATGCTGTGATTGAGGCCTATGAAAGTGAGGGTTTTTCATGTGTGGACGCTATGCCCTTGAGCTAGCCCAGGAGCACCCCCAGTACTTGGCTGGGGTTGAACTCAGCGACCCTATCACTAATTACAATGTGGCGCCCACCAGTACGGTGCCGATTTTGGTCGACCGGCTGGTGAGCCCTACCGGGCTGGCGGGTGCGGACGCTGGCGGGCAGGCGGGTGCGTCCACCCAGTAAGGACGTGGGTAATGTGCGCAACAATGCCCCGTACCTGTTGGACCCGGTGGAGGACTTACTGACTGGTCTGCCAGGGGTCTAGGCTACCGGGGGGCTAGATAGTCTCTGGTGTCTAGAGAATGTCGTCGTCTTCGGGGAACCAGCGGTTGAAGTCTAGGGTCAGGTAGAGGGCTAGTGCTGCGGCGTTATTTTCGCTGATGCGCACTGAGACCTGCTCGTAGCCGTCATCAAACATCTGGTCGATGCTGCGGCGGATGAGCTGTTCTGCTAGGCCTTCGCGGCGGCGTGAGGCTGCGGTGAAGAGCTCGTAGATGGTGGGGATGTCCTTGGGTTCGGTGACCATGCGGTGTTTGAGGCAGAGGGAGGCTGCGATGATGCGGCCGTGCTCGTCAACGACTACGGGTGAGGCTTCGGTGTAGAAGTCGCCGTGTTCGCCTTTGAGTATGCGTTCCATTTCGGTGGTGGCGTCGGCTTGTGAGGCGAATCGTTCGCCGTCGTAGGAGGCGAAGTAGAGTCGCGCCAGGGCTTCGGCGTCGTCGAGCTGGGCCAGGCGGGTGCTGATGGTGAGGGGTTTCCGCGCTTTTGTGGTGCGTGAAATCAGGGTAATCAAGCCGCTCATGGTGGGCCTCCTTGTGGGTCGGATTTTGATTTACACTGTGATGTATAGAATACTCTGTTGGCTGATGATTGCCTACGGTTTCGCCGATTATTCACCTTGTCAACAGAATATTGCCCTCTAGGGCAGCTCCTTAGCTGGCAGACTAGGGGTGTTGAGACAGTTGAGCAGAAAGGACGGCCGGGGTGAAGTTTGCACAGGTCAGGCGGGCAGGTGCGGCCCACGCAGTAGTTGAACAGGGCGGACGCTGGTACGAGCTTGACCAGCCCCTGCAGGATCTTGTGAGCGCGGGGGTATTACCTGCAGATGACCTTGAAGAAGTGGGGGCGCAGCCTGCCCAGGTGAGTTCTGGGGATTTTATTGCTCCCTTGAGTCAGGTGCAGCGGGTGCTGTGTGTGGGGCTGAATTTTACTGATCATGCTGAAGAGGTGGGGGCGCAGCTACCTAGGTATCCTACTCTTTTTACGAAGTTCGGTAATGCCTTGGTGGGGCCGGGTGAGGTGATTGAGCTTCCTGCGGAGAGCACCAAGATTGATTGGGAGGTGGAGTTGTGCGCGGTAGTGGGCCGCCGGGGCCGTCGCATTCCTGAAGAGCAGGTGGATGAGCACCTGCTGGGTTATACCGTTTTGAATGATGTGTCTGTGCGTGATTGGCAGGGGCGCACCTCTGAGTGGTTCCAGGGGAAGAATTGGGACCGTATGACGCCTTTTGGCCCGGTAATTGTGAGCCCTGATGAGCTTGATATTGCAGGTGGTCTTGCTATGACGTGTAGTGTTGATGGTCAGGTGCGGCAGCAGGGAACTACTGCCACTATGATTTTTACTCCGGCTCAGGTGGTGAGCTATATTTCTACTTTTATGACGCTTGAACCTGGTGATCTTATTGCTTTGGGGACTCCTGCCGGGGTGGGGCTTTCTGTGCGCCCGCGTCAGTGGCTGCGCGAGGGGCAGACGGTGGTTTCTGAGATTGAGGGTATTGGTTCTTTGACCAACGAGTGCAAGGTGCTCTAGGTGCCTTGAGAATCAGAAGGGGCCACTATTTTTGGGGGTTTTAGGGCATAGAGAAACCTGCAAGCCGCTGGGCGGTTTGCAGGTTTCTTGCTGTATGAGCTTTGAGCTATTTAGCTACTTAGGCGGTGTGCTCGCAGGTTGCGCATTCGCAGCTCTTGCAGTCGCAGTTGGCGCAGGCGTCGTTGCAGTCCTTGCATTCACAGGTGTTGTGGTTGCAGGTTGCGCAGTCGCAGTTCTTGCAGTCGCAGTTGGCGCAGGCGTCGTTGCAGTCCTTGCATTCGCAGGTGTTGCATTCGTCGTAGTGGTCGCCGTGCTCGCGGTGTGCGTGGCCGTTGTGGAGGTAGTCGATGTGGTCGAGGTGTACTACTGAGCGGTGGCCGCAGTCGGTGCCGTGGGTGTGCTCGTGGGTTTCTGCTTCGCGGTGCAGGGGTGAGGTAGTCATTGTTTATTCCTTTGTGTGGTGGTGGACGTCGGCGATGATGTGTTTGATGTGGTCATCTGCTAGCTGGTAGAAGGTGTTTCGCCCTTCGTGGGTGCTGGTGATGACCTGTGCCTCTTTGAGTATTTTGAGGTGGTGGGAGGCTAGGGGCTGTGATACCCCTATGCAGGTGTGAAGCTCGCTGACAGTGTGGGGGCGCTCCATGAGGTGGTGGCAGATGGCCAGTCTCAGGGGGTGCGCTAGTGCTGAGAAGAGCGCTACGGACGGTTCGTAGGTTTCTAGCGGGTAACTCTCAACGGGTTTCATAAATAAAACTTTATATAAAGAACTCTTTATTTGTCAAGGCGTGGTTTAACCCTCACTCGCCGCGCAGGCAGGCGGGGGAGAGCTTGGGGTATTCTGTACCTTGTGTCAAAACGTTCTTTGTGGTCAGAAAGCAGCACCAGCATGGTGATTCACGGCGATAATCTCGCCGTGCTCAAAAACCTGCCCGCAGAGAGCTTCCAGCTCATCTACATCGACCCTCCCTTTAACACCGGCAAGGTGCAGAAGCGCCAGAGCATTAAGACTGTGCGCGCTGAGGGTGCCAGCCGGGTTGGCTACAAGGGCCAAACCTACGAAACCATTAAGGGCGATATCTACGGCTACTCAGATTCTTTTGAGAACTACTGGGAGTTCCTAGAGCCCCGCCTCATGCAGGCCTGGCGCCTTCTCAAACCCAGTGGCACACTCTACTTACACCTGGACTACCGTGAGGTGCACTACGCCAAGGTGGTGCTCGATGCCCTCTTTGGCCGCGAGTCCTTCTTGAACGAGATCATCTGGGCCTACGATTACGGTGCTAAGTCCAAGAAGAAATGGCCTGCCAAGCACGACAATATTCTGGTTTACGTCAAAGATCCTGAGAACTACTACTTCAATTCTGAGGCTGTAGACCGCGAACCCTACATGGCGCCCGGGCTGGTCACCCCTGAGAAGGCGGAGATCGGCAAGCTACCTACGGACGTCTGGTGGCACACCATTGTCTCACCCAGCGGCAAGGAGAAAACCGGTTACGCCACCCAGAAGCCCCTGGGTATTTTGCGCCGCATTATTCAGGCTTCAAGTGCTGAGGGGGATTGGGTGCTGGACTTCTTCGGTGGTTCTGGTACCACTGGTCACGCCTGTGCCCAGCTTGACCGAAAGTTCTTGCTTATTGACCAGAACCCTGAGGCTATTAAGGTCATGCGCAAGCGTTTCAAGGCTGTAGACGGGTTAGAGACCACTTTTAAGAAGTCTCGCGCTAAAGCCTCTCTTGATGTAGCGAAGACCACTCATAAGGTGTCATTGCGCAAGAAACAGCGATAAATGGCCTAGAAGCGGTAAAATTGGCTTTGTTCTGCACCCTCGTACCGTGCAGATGTAAAGCGAGCTCACCCGTTGTAGGGGTGGGCACATCTAAAGGAGACAATTTTGTCCGCTCTTTCCATTTCCGTCGCAGGTGCCGCCCAGCAGGTTGAGGCAGGCACCACCGCAGCCGACCTCTTCGCTGAGAACCCTGACATCGTCGTTGCCCGTATCAACGGCACTCTGGTTGATTTGTACACCGAACTGACTGATGGCTGCACCGTTGAACCCGTGTCTATCCACGAGGAAGACGGCCTGAACGTCCTGCGTCACTCTACCGCGCACGTCATGGCCCAGGCCGTGCAGGAATACCGCAAGGACGCCAAACTCGGCATCGGCCCCTACATTACCGACGGTTTCTACTTCGACTTCGACGTTGAAGAGCCCTTCACCCCTGAGGATCTCAAGAAAATTGAGAAGAACATGGTGAAGATTATTAAGAGCGGTCAGACCTTCCGCCGCCGCGTTGTCACCCAGGCTGAGGCTGAGGCCGAGATGGCTAACGAGCCCTACAAGCTGGAACTGCTCGCTCTATCCCAGGGCCCCGGCTCCGGCGCGGACGCCGCTGAGGGCGCCTCCGTTGAAGTAGGGGAGGGCGAAATCACCATCTACGACAACGTGAACAAGAAGGGTGAGACCGTCTGGAAGGATCTCTGCCGCGGCCCTCACCTGCCCAACACTAAGCTGATTGCTAACGGCTACGCGCTCATGCGCTCCGGTGGCGCCTACTGGCGTGGCTCTGAGAAGAACCCCATGCTGCAGCGCATCTATGGCACTGCCTGGCCCACTAAGGAAGAGCTGGTTGCCTATAAGGACCGCATCGCTGAGGCTGAGCGCCGCGACCACCGCCGCCTGGGTGAAGAACTTGACCTCTTCAGCTTCCCCAAGACTGTTGGCCCCGGCCTGCCCGTGATTCACCCCAAGGGTGGTGTGATTCTGCGCGCCATGGAGGACTACGTGCGCGCCCGCCACATTGAAGAGGGCTTCGAGTATGTGAAGACCCCGCATATCTCTAAGGAAGATCTCTTCTACACCTCCGGCCACCTGCCCTACTACTCAGACGGCATGTTCCCGCCCATGGAAGACGACGGCCAGGCCTACCGTCTCAAGGCCATGAACTGCCCCATGCACAACGAGATTTTCCGCTCCCGCGGCCGCTCCTACCGTGAGCTGCCCCTGCGTCTCTTCGAGTTCGGCTCTGTCTACCGTGACGAGAAGTCCGGCGTGCTCTCAGGTCTAACCCGCGTGCGCATGATTACCCAGGACGACTCCCACTCCTACGTCACCAAGGAGCAGGCACCTGCTGAGGTGGCCCACCTGCTCAAGTTCATGCTCTCCCTGCTGGAGGACTTCGGCATGACCGACTTCTACCTGGAACTCTCCACCCGCGACACCGAGGGCGATAAGAAGGACAAGTTCATCGGTACGGACGAGCAGTGGGAAGAAGCAACCGCCATTCTGGAGAAGGTCGCAGCCGACACCGGCCTGGAACTGGTAGCTGACCCGGGTGGTGCAGCCTTCTACGGTCCCAAGATTTCTGTGCAGGCTAAGGACGCAATCGGCCGCACCTGGCAGATGTCGACCGTGCAGTATGACTTCAACCAGCCCGCCCGCTTCGGCCTGGAATACCAGGCATCAGATGGCACCCGCCAGGAGCCGGTCATGATTCACTCGGCCAAGTTCGGTTCATTTGAGCGTTTCATGGGCGTGCTCATTGAGCACTACGCCGGTGCTTTCCCTGCCTGGCTGGCACCCGTTCAGGTGATTGGTGTACCGGTTGCTGAGGCCTTCAATGACTACATGGGTGAGGTTGCTGCCAAGCTCAAGGCCCGCGGCGTACGAGTCGAGGTGGATTACGGAACCGACCGCTTCCCCAAGAAGATCCGTACCGCGTCTAAGGAGAAAGTACCCTTCATCCTGATTGCCGGTGGCGAGGACGCCGAGAACGGCGCGGTCAGCTTCCGCTTCCGCGATGGCTCCCAGGAAAACGGCGTGCCCGTGGACGAGGCCGTGGAACGAATCGTGAAGCATATTGAAGAGCGGGTGAATGAGGATTCTATCTCCTTACAATAGAAAGCAGATATAATTTACTCATTAAGGCTCATCACATAAAAGGGTTCAAATGCTATTGCTTATATCCTGATTCACTTCGTTCATAGGGCGACTAACCTAATTCAACGAAAAGTTGATGTTTTGTAAATAAACCTAATTTATAATTAGTGTTGATGCTGGAGGAGAAAATTGACCAGGCAGGATATTTATAGTAATTTTTTTAATTTAAACAACTTAATAAAATACGGATATTATGATGCTCCAATAAAAATAAAAATCAATCATTATGATCAATCGGTTAATTACGGATTGCCGGATTCGATATATGAGGGCCTGTTTGATCTGGAGGAGCTGATTGATATCCTTAATAGTAGTAAGATATCATTGCCGGAAGAACGACTAGATACTGAACCTTTAGTATTTTCAATATCAAAGACAGAGTTTACGAGACGTGTGTATAAATTTCCAAATTTTTACTCCTACTATATTATCTGTAAGTTCCTAGTCGATAAAAAAGAAATAATTAAAACCGCTTTTAAGAATGATATTAACTCAACTTCCAAATATTTCAATATCGAAGGGTATGAATATGAAAAAACAAAAGAAATAGAAAAAAATATTTTACAATTTGGGAAAAGTGTTTTAAATTTAGATTTATCAAATTTTTACCCAACTCTTTATACTCATAGCATTGATTGGGCAGAACGCGGAAAAAATCAAGCCAAAGCCTCCAGAAAAACTACTATACCTGGGCAAATTGCTCTGGACCTTGATCAGCTTATTAGAAACTGTCAATTTGGTGAAACGCACGGTGTCCCTACAGGGACATTGATGGCAAGGGTTGTGACTGAATATTACATGACTTTTTTTGATGCTAGGTTGCGTAGTTCAAATTATCAAACATTTACAAGATACGTTGATGATTTTAAGTTTAGTTATATTAGCGAGCAAGAAAAAGAAGGGTTCTTACGCGAATTTACAACTATTTGCAATGAGTTGGGTTTAAATATTAATACATTTAAGACATATGTTGAGAGTTATCCAAGTGCAGAAAAGCATAGTAAGGCATTCATAAAAAACTGGAATCTCGAGTTGAATTCTCGAAAATGGGATTCAACATTGCGTTCTTCAATTCATAATGTGATTGACCGTTGTGTTTATGATGAGAAATCTGGTGGAAAGGGTTACCTAAAATATCTATTTGCATCATTGCGTTTTAAAATCAGTAATGAGGACACTAGCACCGATCGAATTTCGGAAGTATTTCTAGAATCTGGAACTTCTAATGGAATTAGCATTTTTGAACGATTGCTTGATATTTCTCTTTCTAACCCGTCATTAACTAATAATTTTCTAAGATTTTCCACTGTGCTTAAAGATTATGGCAATGATATATCTTTAAAGATAAATAGGATAGTAAATAAATATTACTCGGATAAATTGAATATTTCAAGTTTGATAAAATTATATTCTAAAAACAATCTCCATCAAGAGTTATATCAAATTTTACTGTACGCCTATGAATTTAAAGTACATTTTGAAATCCAATCGTATGTTAAAGACATTTTCACTGTAGACTCAGATGACTTCAGTATGATATTAGCTATAATGATTTGTTATAGAAATATTCAATCCGGAAATGATTGGTTAAACATTCTGTCAGAAATAGATTCGGTACTTATACAAACTCACTCATCATATGAAGATCTTTCAAACTATTCAAGAATGAGAGAGCAACACTGGCTGCTACGTTACTTTATTTACACTTTTATTAGCTCAGGATATATAGAAAAGAGGGTTGTGAGCCAATACTCCATGGGAAAAGGTTATAAAAATTATCGAAAGGGAGGATTTAAGACAGAATTAAATAGTAGATATATATTCAATATCAATAAGGGTGATGTCGTCTCAAAATTCTACGAAGAATTGCTTGATAACGATGTTAATCTAATTAACCTATCTGATTTGTAGATTATCTAATCTTCCCCACTTTTGTTCAATTATTAGGTTTATGGTTTTGCCCAGAGTCAATCCGGGTGTGCTGAGCTTTGTGAATAAAGTGCAGTTGATGTGATTCTTGCTTCTCTTGAATAATTAATTATAGAGGCTTATTCAAAAGTAGACACGCACCCCACACCCACCAACTAGACAACGGCCCCACCCGCGGCAAAAATATGA
>NZ_JBPPTR010000016.1:0-27439 GCF_053544215.1 Rothia sp. 88186D007BW
CTCATATTTTTGCCGCGGGTGGGGCCGTTGTCTAGTTGGTGGGTGTGGGGTGCGTGTCTACTTTTGAATAAGCCTCAATATCTCCCTCCTCCAGCGCTCCTGATGCCCAAAGCAAAGAGAGCGCCCGAAAGACGGCCTCTATGGATATGTCTAACTCACTAGCAATTTTTTCATGGGTTCTATTGCCATCGCATAAATTGATGAGTTGGATGAGGTAATCACCTGCGAATTTTCCTTGAAAAAGTTTATCCGTAGGCGCCCCGAGTAGTTTTATGCCGCCTTCCACCGACTTGAAAATGACTCCCTGCCGCACAACTGGTTGTCGTGGAATTTTAAATTGCAAATCGTAGTGCGCAGCATAACCGAGCGTATTAGCGTTGAGTGTTTCGTTTTTCATTGGCTTGTTCCTAGAAATCTACAGTGATGAGAGAGCCGGTAGTGGTTTTTCTCGAAACCTTTTACTGCAACGCTCACACCGGTTAACAGCTACAGTGCTAGATTGCTGAAAATGGCCATTGATTAGGTTAAAAGTCCTGACCGTACCGCCCAGATTGTTCGTGTTGCAGTCTGCCTCTTTGATTGCCGATCTTAAAAATCCAGCAGCGATAGATACGTGATATGAAGCGAATCCTTCTGGTAACTTGTCTTCTGCTAAGTATCCGCCATGCTGCTCAACACGGTGTCGGTAACACTTATAACAGGCGGTTGAACCGGGGATAACGAGCGGTCCGCATACTATATGTTTATGCGAAATTTCTAAGCCGACGTGTGGAATCCCTCGTACGAATGAGACCGAATCAATGCAATCACGAATTTGATGCGCTGATTCAACAGTGATTGGGATGATGAAATCTGCATATGGTAAATCTGCTGCATATACTGGACCATCGATTTCTGTAACGATATCGTTATCATCCGCGAGCATAGAGGCTACGGCTTTACCGAATGCGCCTTGTGTTAAAAATAGGGCTATTTTCTGAGAATGCCAGAACATGTTGTGATCCTAAGCGAATGGTTGGATATTAGGGTTAATGTTTGCTTCTGGAGATGATTGGTGCCCCATTGCAATCGGCGCTGCATAGAGGCGAGGATGCGCAAGATAACGCGCGTAATGGCTGAATGATAGAGGCATAGCCTCCGGAATAAGTACCTTTACTACACGTTGTCCGGCTTGCCGAGCCTCGTCTGTGGTCAAATCAACCGCTATACACTCGGCGCCTTGATTTTTTAACTGACTTACTATCCAGTCAAGTGGGTCCTCTCCCTGAATGCTAGGAGCCAGGGTTGCCAGAGTTCGCGCCCTCCTATTGTTTCGTAGGAGAAAGTCAAAACGGTGACGATTTTTCCGTCGACCATTTTCGATAGCACCACCAATAACGCTGACTGATTCATCTGATGCACGTCGCTCAGGCGGAAGTTTCTTATACATACGCAGGGCAATACGCAAAGATGCCAATTCCCGGAAGAGTTTAGCCAAGGCCCGTTGTGGGTCTAAATCACACGTAGCCGCAACCACCTGCGCTAACTCATCGTCGTGCTCCGAGGTCTGGATTGCATAGAGGACCGGAACGCCATAGTCGCTCGTAGCGTCGAAGACATGTGTCTCAATACCAGGAACGGTCCCGACTTTGACATACTCTTTAACCTCTGGTCGCAGGGATTCAAAATCAATGTCGATCCGAGGATGAGGCAACTCTTGCAACCAGGTAAGGGATATAGAATCCCGTTCAATGACCTCTTGTATACCAGATAGTAGCGCGCGACGAATATCTGAATGCGCGGCTGTTCCTGTAGAAACAGCATTTGCAAACATCTCGGATTGCGAGAAGGCAGGAAAATTAAGATAAACGAGAAAAGCCGGAACAAAAATCTCTTGTTTTCTGGTCAGTGACCATCCTTTAACCCATCGTAGGGGAATCCTGGGATCGGGAAGAATATTGCGGCACCGGGTATCGGCGACCTCACTTTCGGAACAAAGAGGCCATCGCTGGAGGGCAACTGCCTTATCTCCTAGCTCCTGTTCGGTTGCCCAGATGAACTCACTCTCGTCCCATGCACAAGAGGAATAACGCTCGATGGACTCAACTATTGAAATTGCTTCCGCGAACTTAGGGTCGATTGCTCCACCGGCACCGTCAAAATTTCCTGAAGCTGCGCTATGAGACCATGAGGCTTATTCAAAAGTCTCCCCAGCCGCAAAAAACACCAACCCCCGCACCACCGAAAACACCCGCAGGTAAGACCCCAACGGCCGCCTGAACCCAGTATGCAAAACACGCCAAGCCTTAACATTGGCAATGACTCGCTCAACGACCGGTTTCGGTACAGCAATAACGAGTAACCAACACGCCCGAACAATACGTACCGAAAACCTGCACCAAAAAGGTGCCCTAGCCCCACACACTAGGGCACCTTTT
The DNA here is from genome assembly GCF_053544215.1 of Rothia sp. 88186D007BW. NCBI lineage: Bacteria > Bacillati > Actinomycetota > Actinomycetes > Micrococcales > Micrococcaceae > Rothia > Rothia sp. 88186D007BW. The sequence continues at coordinate 2,418 of NZ_JBPPTR010000016.1, forward strand.
CGATACCCTCAAACCATGAACCCAACCACCAAAATCGGCTACGCCCGAGTCTCCACCCCAGACCAATCCCTCGACCTACAAACACAAGCCCTCACCCAAGCAGGCTGCTACCAAACCTACGCAGACCACGGAGTCACCGGCCGCACCATGGCCAGACCACAACTCGAAGCCTGCCTCAAAGCACTACGCCCAGGAGACACCCTCATCGTCTGGAAACTTGACCGTCTGGGCCGGAACGTCAAAGGACTCTCAGAACTCCTCGAAACACTCGAAAACAAAGGAGTCTTCTTCTCCTCCCTCACCGAAGGAATAGACACCTCCACTCCGGTAGGAAAAATGATGTTCCATATCATCGCCTCACTAGCCGAGATGGAATCCAACCTAATCTCTGAACGCACCCGGGCAGGACTTGCTGCAATGAAGGCTAAGAATGGAGGTAATGGCGCGGGTCCCGGGCGGCCTTTGAAGTTATCGGTTGCTCAACGGGGGCAGTTGGTGCGGATGCGTTCGGAGGTAAATCCTCAGACTTGCAGAGTATGGAGCCTTCGGGAGCTCGCAGCTTTCTTTGGGGTGGGCGTATCAACAGTAGTGAGGTGCCTGGAAAAAGAAGACGTCTTGGGGGTATGACTTTGAGCTCTGCGTTTTGTCTCTACCGCTGAGAAGTTCGAGTAAGGCCAGAACCCATGCTAAAGGGCAGATGAAGAACTCAATGAGTGGCTTACTCCATCGAAAATAATGGTTACGGCCCCAGATACAGGTCCCCCAAAGCATGAGAAGAAAAGGGACTATGAATAGGATTATGAGGTCTGGAACCGAGAATGGGGTAACGAACGCATAGAACATGCTGCAGACGTGGGAAGAGCATGCACCGTATCCCGCAGTCTTCCACCCTGCTAAAAATACAAGTGATATAGCTAGGTAGAACAGTCCTGTCCTTATTATTTCTGTTGGAGACTGATGGAGAAGCCAATACGCCACGGCATCAACTGAATCTATGCCCCAGCCGGGAGAACCGAACATGCTCAGGAAGTCAAGCAGTGTTTCTTGGCTCGTTTTCCGGGTAAATACACCAACGGCATTAACGCAAGAGGCTAGTGAACAGACAACAATCCAAATTTTTCTGAGGGGAAGGGACATGGATTCTTTGATCCCGGTAATAACAGATAAAAGCATCAGACGCTTCCTTTCATGCAGTATTAGTACCCAGCGACTTAGAGCTTCCTGCAGTTTTACCGCTTTACCGTTGGCGGTAAACCGGTAAATACTACTTAATGGCTTCCCTAATAGCTTGCTCTACCACTTCACGAACCGTCAGCCCACGCTGAACAGCCCAAATCTTCAGCTCATTACGCAATGACTCAGGAATCTGGATAGTCAGGTGCTTCAAGGGGTCTTGTGCATCGATGGTAGGCATTGCCTCTTTCATAGAGGGGACAGCCTGTCGGGGAGCCATGGATTGGGTCAGGTTTTTCTTAGATTTCATTGCTTTGTTCTCTTCTTTTTAGGGTCTTAGTGTTCTGCGAGGAGTTCAGCTGCTGCGCGATCATACCCGTAGAGTTCAGTGGGCTTAGTGCCGAAGGACTGACGGATGTTTTCTCTGCGAGGGATAGCCGTTTCGAAATATCCCACTCCTTCCTTGTTCTTCTAGAACGTCAAAGGCAGCAGCGTATGAGCGAGTGCGAGTATTGACTTGAGTGAGCAGGATATAGGCGGCTGCGACTTCTGAGGCGATTGCTTCTGTCTCCCAGACACGAGACATGTCGATAGCACTTGATGCGGTTGGGATAATGATGAGGTCTGCCCCGTTAAGAGCAGCATCAATTCCGCGTGTATCACCAGGGGCCGTGTCAATGATAGCGATGGTCTCCGGTGCCTTGGTCACGCGTTTGAGTTGAGCAATGTTAACAGCTTGCACGCTGAAGGGGAGGGGCTGGTTGCTCTCTTCTGCACGGATAGCCCATTCTGTTGCTGAGCCTTGGGGGTCAGCATCGAGTACTTCTACTGTGTGGGTTTTGCTCGGGGCAGTTGCCAGGTAGATGGCGGTGGTAGTTTTGCCGACTCCGCCTTGGTGTTGGTGATGACGATTTTCATGGTTCTACGGTATCACTTGTTTTATTGTTTTACCTCATTACCGTTATATGCTTTTACCGGTTACGGTAAATATTGGTTATTTGATACCGGTAAGACGGTACGTATAACCACTAGCTAACGGCAGATAGAGGTTTTAGTTCTTTAACATTTTGGCTTGTTCTGGGTATAGCCGTGCAGCCTCCACAGCCCCCTTAAACCTCTTCACCTTCAAATACTCACGCATCAACCGAACCTGACTCAGACCCCGTACAGGCACAACCTTCGGCCTATTCATCTCCTCAAGAATCTGCTTCTGCTGCTGAATCAGACGCTCACGCTCAGCCTCAGCCTGCTTGTGCCGGATACGGGTAGGAGAAGGAGGCAAAGAACCATCATCGTACTTCCAGGCATTGACCCTAATATGTAGCCAGGCCAAGATTGAGCGCATACCACCGGTACCACGTGTTTGGGCACCACGTGTTTGGTAAACAATCCCCTCAGAATCCTGTTCTAAAGCTCGAATGATGTCTTGTATACACCACCCAGCGGCAAAAATCTTACCTAGGTGCTTCACGAGAAGCACAGTAGGTACCTTCCGTAGATCCAACACCTCTTCTTTGAGCCGTTCAGTCGCTGCCCAACGATCAGCAGTAGAAGCGGGGAGAGAAAACCGGCGGCCCCTGGTAGAGGGGCCGCCGGCCTGAAAGCTGAGGGGAAGCAGGTGGCTAGCTTACCCAGGTGCCTCGCTCTGCAGTCCAGTTGATGGTGGCACCATTTTCGAAGGTGACGCGGGTGACTCCATCAATCCAGGTCGTCTCATCGGTAACGGGGAAGCCCAGGGCTGCGGGGCCGCCCATGGCGTACCAGCGACCAGAGATGGCGCCGTATTCGTTGATAACCCGTGCCCCGGTAGAGGGAGTCCAGTAGACCGAGGTGGTGTACCCGTCCTTGAGGAAGTCCTGGCGCACGCAGCCCCAGAATTCGTATTCTGAGCTGGCGGGGTAACCCCAGGTACGTTCAAAGTCGCTACCTGCGTAGCGCCCACCAATGGCGCCGCCCCAGTAGACGCTGTGGGCACCGGTTTCAGGGCTCCAGTAGAGAGTGTGGGCCTTGGCAAAGTTCTGGATAACCCCACCGTTGATAGATGAGAAGGGGGCACCTGCGGGCAGGCCGAAGGTTTCAGCGCCGCCGCGGGAGTGGTAGTAGTTAGCTACCTTGTCGCTGATGGCGTAGGCGGGAACTTCGTTCGTAGTGTTTGAGAGAGTATTGACTGCGGTAGTAGATGAAACGTAGTCGTTAGGGCCCTTACCTGCTTCGTAGCGGTAGATGCCGACGTTACCCAGCACACGCCAGGGTAGGGACTTGCCGTGGCCGTAGCAGAAGCCGATGCCGATGACGTTGGCCTGAGGGGCCAGGATGGCGGCACGGTGGGGAGGTGAGCTCTTCCAGAAGTTGAGGAGCTGGTTGAGGTCGTCGTTGTAGGAGAGGGCGATAACTTCGCGGACGAAGCTGTAACCCTGGACCTTGGCGTTGTAGAGGAACTCGGTGCCGTGGGAGTAGTTTCCGGCCTTGAACTGGCGGATAGCTTCTACTTCCATGACTGAGGCTACGGTGGCAGAGTGCTTGACAGCGCCTAGACCGTTTTGGGCGCGGTAGGCGTTGATGAGGTTGAGCAGGGTCTGCTGGTCGGCGGCACGCTGGGCTGCAGAGACAGTGCGAATATCTGATGCAGCGGCAGTTGCGGCGGTGGCAACGGTGGCGGTGACAAGGCCGGTGAGGGAAAGGACGGCTGCCTGGCGGCGCGTCGGCTGAATCGCTCGGGTGGCTCCGAGGAGGTTCTTCATACATGCTCCTGTTTCTAGGGGGGATGAGCAAGGGGGGAGGTTTACGAAGATAACTTTATAGAATCGTGACCTATTTTTGACTATTTTGTGATGTTTTTGTGGGATTTATTTCAGGTCTGAACATATGCTGACATGTATAAAGATTGCTTATTACTAGCGTCTTAGCACTTCAGAGGCGCTTTCTTGCCATAAGCACAGACAATCCACCAAGATGGCTTCAAGGAAAATTCACTCTGCGTATGAGTGTTGCCACACCCACCATCTTCCCCACCGGCGACATGCCAAAACAGAATCATACCGGGCTAATAATTTCGAACAACCTTGATATTTAGCCCCCAAGACGGGGTTTATTAAACACGAATGTACTTAAAAAGCCTCCGTTTAGCTCTAGAAAAGGATTCGGCCACCTATACCCCTTTATGGAGGAAAAGAAAGCAACTTTATATGATTCATATTACATTTTGGATGATAGCGCTCTATACCCGGCAGTAACTTATACTCCGCATTCTAAAGAAACCAACTGGTACGAACCATCTCTATGGAGATAGCCATTTCCCCCACTCCTTAAAATGTCAGCCTCCCTTGCTAGCCTTAAATACAGCAACCCCTAGGAGCCCCATGTTCTTCATCGACGCTGAATCCGCGCCCTCACTGCCAGGCACCAGCCCCAAGGCCCTTGGCAAGTCGCTAGTCTATTCAGCATCTGACCTAGTAGCCTCCGCCCAATGCCAGTTTGCTGCCCTCTACGCCCTCGACCAAGCCCTAGGAAGAGTGCCCCGGCTAGAACGCAAGGAAGACCCTCAACTTCTCAGAGCCGCAGCTCTAGGTGAAGCCCACGAACAGCGCGTCCTACAAGACTTTATAAAAACCTACGGCAGCTGGGACCCTAGAACCGGGCAGGGAGTATATGAGGTTGAGCCCCCGCAAACCTATACCCGCCAAGCACTAGAAGAGAAACGAGAAGAAACACTCCACGCCCTGAGTGCAGGGGCCGATGTTGTCTTTCAGGCCAGTTTCTTCGACGGCTCCTTCCACGGGCGCGCTGACTTCCTCGTAAAACAGCCCCAGGGGAGCTACCGGGTGGTCGATACTAAACTGGCCCGCACAGCCCGCGTGCCCGCCCTCCTGCAGGTTGCCGCTTACGCCGACCAGCTAGATAGTGAAGGTATCCCCACTGACCCCTACGTCTGCCTCATTTTGGGTAATAATGTTGAATCCTTACACGAACTAGCCACCCTCACCCCCGTTTTTGAACAGAAACGCCAGCGGCTCCTGCACCTGCTGGCTGCCCATCAGAAGCCAGGCACACCCCCGGTGAGCTGGTTTGTAGAAACTGACAGCCCAGAAATAACAAGGTGCGGGCGCTGCGATACCTGCCAGGTCATGGTGCAAGAACACCGCGACATGCTCCTGACCTCAGGCATGACAGCACGAACACGGCAGGCTATCTACCAGCGCTGCGGCGTCCAAAGCATCGACCAGCTAGCTGCCCTCGCCGGAAAGTCTCAGCTCCCAGGGCTGGTGCGCCGCTACGCTGAACAGGCTGCACTCCAAACAGGTCTTGCCCAACCAGACGGTGCGGTAACAGTTAACCATGAAGGGCAGGAGCATACTCTCTCCTACAAACTCTTACCCCGACACTCTTTGCGCATGCTCCCCCGCGCTAGCGCCGGTGATCTCTTTATCAGCCTGCACTCTGACCCACTCTGGCACGATGAGCAGGCCGCCCACCCCACCTCGGCCTGGGGACTCACCTATGTTCTGGGGGTGGCGCACTTGAACGAGAGCCCTCAAGAAGAACCCCTCTTTAGCCAGTTCTGGGCTGATAATCGCGCCGCCGAGGGGCGTCTCTTGACTGATTTTCTGGCCCTGGTGCACCACCAGCGGCAGCTTAACCCCGGTCTGCGGGTCTACTATTTTGGGGCGTCTGCCCTCACCACCCTTCAACAGTTAGCTGCCCTGCATGGAGTGGGCGAAGCCTTCCTTACCGATGTTCAACGCGAAGGGGTCTTAGTGGACCTCTCTGAGGTTCTACGGCGCTCTATGCGCATCAGCGCAGGCACCCGGGTATTAGCAGATATTGAACCTCTCTACGCTGAGAATCTTGAGCCTGAGCTTGATATTCCAGTGACGGCATGTGCTGATATAGCTGAGGCAGAGAGGGCAGGGCGCACCGGGCAGGCAGAGGCTATGCGTGGGGCATTAGCCCGCAGCCTCTACCGCACAGGCCTGTCTCTGTCTCAGTTGCGTGCCTGGCTGCTAGGGCTAGCTGGGCGGTCAGTTGCTGATGAGGTGGTGCAGCCAGCCCCCTTAGCTGATCTAAATGAGCTACTTGTGCAGGCAGGTAGAGCTGAAGATGAGACTGATACTGAACGGGTTTTGCGCCAGTTCGTTGAGGCCTTGGACGCCGGTGGCGACTTGGAGCCACAAAAGCAGGCTGTTGCCATGGTCGCTACAGCTACGGGCTATCACCGCCGCGAGCGCCGCCAGTTTTGGTGGGATCATTTCAACCGCTTGACGGCTCCTCGTGAGGATTGGGAGGACGCCCGTGATGTGGTTTTGTTGGGTCGTTTGCAGGTGGTTGCTGATTGGCATCGTCCGGAGCGGGCTCGTTCTTTGGTGCGGCTTGTGAGTGGGGTGGCGCGGGTTGCGCCGGGGTCGTCGGTGAAGGTGGGCGATAGTGGTTTGTTTGCTATGTATGCACGCCCTTTTCCGCCTTTTTTGGAGCAGGAGGCTCGGCAGCAGGCTTTGACGTATGCGGCTTTGCATGAGGGTGTTTTGCCTGTTGAGGCTGAGCGGGCTGGTGCTTTTAATAGTGAGATTGTGGAGTTGGAGGAGATTCCGGAGCATGAGGTGGGTCAGCCTAACCTGGTTCGGATTACGGTGCGGGAGAGTTTGAGGGCTTCTGGTGAGGGGGTTGCTGAGCCTTATTCTCATCTGCCGATGGCCTTGACGCCTGGGCAGCCTATTCCGACTCAGGCTCAGGAGCAGGCTTTGCTTGAGTTGGCCGCTGGTACTGCTCGGGTTTTGCCGCAGGTGCCGGTGTCGGCGGGTACTGATGTGGTGCGTCGGGTTCCGCCTAGGCTGGTGGGGGGCGGGGTTTTGCCGCGTCCGCAGGATTTTGTGGAGACGCACGGGTCTTTGGCGACGGTGCAGGCTATTTATCAGGCGGTGAGCCAGTTGGATCGGTCTTATGTGGCGGTGCAGGGCCCTCCTGGGTCGGGTAAGACCTTTGTGGGTTCTCATGTGATTGGGCGTCTGGTGGCTGCTGGTTGGAAGGTGGGTATTGTGGCTCAGTCTCATGCGGTGGTTGAGAATATGCTGCTGGGGTGTATGAGTAATGGCCGGGTGGACCCTGATCAGATTGCTAAGGGGGCGGGGAAGAGTCAGACCCCGAATTTTCCTTGGCGTGAGGTGCGTAATCCTGATATTGCCCGGTTTATGGGTGAACCTGGGGGCCGTATTTTTGGTGGCACGGCCTGGGATTTTGCTTCTGACCGCAAGTTCCGGGGTGAGGGGCTTGATCTTCTGGTGATTGATGAGGCTGGGCAGTATTCTTTGGCGAATACTTTGGCGGTTGCTCGTGCGGCGAAGAACCTGCTGCTTCTGGGCGATCCGGCTCAGCTACCTCAGGTGACGCAGGGTACTCACCCTTACCCGGTGGACGAGTCTGCCTTGGGTTGGTTGTCTGCCGGGCGTACGGTTTTGCCGGAGGAGTTTGGCTATTTTCTTGATGTGACTTGGCGTATGCACCCTGCCTTGTGTGCCCCGGTGTCGGCTCTGTCCTATGAGGGTCGGCTGACGTCCGCTCCTTCGGGTACTGAGCGGCACTTGGAGGGCTGGGAGCCGGGGGTCTATCTGCGTACGGTAGAGCACCGGGGCAATTCAACAGCGTCAGTTGAGGAGGCCGCTGAGGTGGTGACTTTGGTGCGGCGTTTTCTGGGGCATGTGTGGACTCCTCACCTGGCGGCCCCTGAGCAGGCGGCGCCCTTAGCCCCTTCAGATATTATTGTGGTGGCCGCCTATAACGCCCAGGTTGATACTATTCGGGCGGCCCTGCTGGACGCAGGTTTGGCGGACGCCGAGGGCGGGGGTGTGCGCGTGGGTACGGTGGATAAGTTCCAGGGGCAGGAGGCCCCGGTGGTGCTGGTGTCCATGGCTGCGTCGAGTGCCGGTGATAGTCCTCGTGGCACTGATTTTCTGCTCTCACCGAACCGGCTGAATGTGGCCTTATCTCGTGGCATGTGGGCGGCGGTGGTGGTCTGTTCTACCCGGTTCACCGATTTTATGCCGATGACCCCGGAGGCGCTGGCCCTCTTGGGTGCTTTTATTCGTCTTGAGCAGGCGGCTCTGCCTTTCCCCGATTAGGGGGAGGCAGGTGCCGGCACCGATACCCCCGCTGTTAGGAGTTAGTATGGCCTTCTCCCCTACTCACCGTAAGCGTTCTCCCTATCTTTTTCATTTTGAGGGGCAGACTGTGGCCCTGGGTGAGCCCCGCTATTTGCAGCGTATCGATGAGCGCCTGCGCGAGCAGGGGTATGCCACCAGGCCAACCTACTGGGATCAGGCTTATCTGGCTGAACTTGCTGCCTTGAACCCCGAAGAGACAGGCCAGGACCAGTTTGCGGCCCCCAGTGACCCGGCTCAGCTCAATAGTGTGGGGGTCTCGTGTAGTAGTAGTGAATTCTGGTCTGCCATGTATGCCCGCAGTTTTGAATCCACGCCGTGGGGCGGGGAGGGCGATACCCTCTACATGCCGCAGCTACCTGATTGGTTGGAACGCACCCGGGCTTGGACGCTTGACCCTCTTGCCCCTCATGACGGGCCGGGGGACCCTGACCCGGCTGGTGGCTGGGTGCGGGTAAGAAGCCAGCAGGGGGGCGGGGCCCCCTTGGGGCTTTTTCAGCTGACCAGCCCCGACTATTTCTGGGTCTTTGGGTCGGCACCTGACCTTAAGCAGGTGGTTCACTTGTGCCGGGATTTGGGGCGTGATCTGGCTGGTTTCGATACCGCTACCGCCTACCTGGGCTACGATTTGACCTGTAGTAGCATCAGGCTGCCGATTGAGTGCGCCCAGCCCTTACAGGAGCAGCTTCTTATGGCCGGGGTGGACGCTGAACCCCTGCTCTGGGGTGAGGGTTAGTTTTCTGCCCGGTCACTCTAGGGCATACTGAGAAGCATGTTTGTACTGACCTTTATTGCCCGCTCGCCCCAGGGCCCGGTTCAGGCGCACCTTGCCGACCTGGAGAACCGTCTGGAGCAGCTGGCCCCTGCTATTGCTTTTACCCGCACCTACCCCGATGAGTTGCAGGGGGCCTTTGACAAGGCCCAGGACGCCCTAGCCGCCGCCCTGTTAGGGGCCAGGTTTACCCGGTTTTGGGTGGGCATTGGTGCCGGCGAGCTGATACGGCCGCGCTTCGCAGCGGCCCTGGGCGCTGTATCTACCCCGGAGTGTTCTGGTGCGGCTTTGAGCCTGTCACGTTCGGCGGTGGAGCAGGCTCAGACTGGTGCCCCGCCGCGCGGTATCTGCGTGCACGCCCATGACCAGGGGGTCAGGGCAGATCAGGTAACTGGCCTTTTGCGTCTGCTCTACCGGGTGGCGTCCGCCCGTACCGAAGCTGAGTGGAGGGTGCTTGATTTGCTGGTGCCCGGTGTGCGCGGGCAGCAAAAGGCGGTGGCCCAGGCCCTGGGTATTACGTCCCAGGCGGTGAGTAAGACCCTGGTGCGCTCCTACTGGCATGAGGAGTTAGCGTCCCGTGACCTGATTGCTGAACTTCTTGAGGGTTTAGAGTCCCAAGAATAGCAAGGCACGCAGGGGTTAGTAACTTAGGGGCTAGTGAAGCAGCAGGGAAATAGCCAGAATAACAGGCATAGACCCCAAGGTGGTGAGGAGAACAATATCCCTAGCGAAGGTACTTGCCACGTTATAGCGAATAGCAAAGTTATACATATTCTGGGCACTAGGAAGGGCCGCTAGAACAGTGGCCGCAAAGACATCGCTCTCACCCAGGTGGAAAACATAGCGAGCTAGTAGGTAGGCGACCAGGGGCATAAGAATATTCTTAAAACCTGCCGCGAGCACGGTCTCAAAACGCTGCCCAGGGGTATTGAGCACCCTAGACCCCCGCAGGGACATACCAAAAGCTGCCAGGATCAGGGGCACACCGGCCCCACCGAGAATACGGAAGGGCTCTATCACCACATCAGGCACCGGCAGGCTCAACAGATTAACCGCTAACCCCAAGGCAGAACCAATAATAAGCGGGTTTTTAATGGGCTGGGTGGCAACAGTTTTCACCGAAACCGCCCCGTGAGAAATAGCATCCAAAATTGAGAGCACAATAGGGGCAGCAATAAGAAGCTGAAAAAGCAGGATAGGGGCCACCTGGGCGGCGTCCCCCACAATATAGGTGGCGACCGGCAGGCCCATATTATTAGCGTTAATATAGCCACTTGCTGCTGCACCGACAGTGACAGTACCAGCGTCCCTTTTGAGAATAAAACGGGCAATGAGCGCATAGAGCAGGGCAACTGCGCTGAAACTAAGAATTGCAACCGGTAGCCGACCAGAGAAAATAAGGTGAACATCAGCCCCGGCCATAGTGACGAACATGAGCGGGGGCAGGGCCACAAAGAAGGCAAAACGGTTGAGGGCCAGCGCGGAGTTCGGGCCGAGAATATCTAGGCGGGCCACCAAGTAGCCTGCCCCTACCACCACGGCGATGATGGTGAACCCTTCAAATACTGCCAGCATACGTGTCTTCTTTCCGCCCTGAGGCTATTGTCTAGCTCCTATGATTCTAGCTGGCAAGCCGTGGAGCAGTTGATGAAGATTCTCAGGTAGACTCGCTCAGCAAGCGGGCGCAGCAGGGAGCTCTTCAGGGCAAACAGCACCATAGATGAGCGCATTATTTCACCGGGTATGACGGGCCAGCTGGCGCCAAGCCGCCATTGCTTAAAGCAGGTCGCGCAGGATGGGGACCAGCCCGTCCTCGTAGACTGAGCCGGTGACGTCCGTAGCCAGTTCAGCTACCTCAGGTACAGCCTGGCCCATAGCAACGCCGCGGGCAGCCCAGTGAATCATTTCCTTATCGTTTAGGCCGTCGCCGATAGCGATGGTGTGGCGGGGGTCCACGTGGAGTTTGCGGCGAATCTGCTCTAAGGCTGTTGCTTTAGTGACACCATGGGCGGCCACATCAAGCCAGGCGCTCCACCCCACCGCATAGTTCACCCCGTGCAAACCCGAATCGTAGATAGCACGCTTAAAATCAGCGGGGGTATCACTGGGTGAGCACACCACCACGCGCACCGCCGAGTTCATCGCCGCCATCTTAGTGCGAGTAGTTTTGACCGTGTTTACCCCAAATGACCAGTCCTCAAAATTGTCGGTGGCGTAGACGGTGCCATCAGGTGCCTCAAGAGCCAAGGACGCCTGCGGCAGCTTAGCTTTGAGTAAGGTGATAGCAGGTGAAGGGTCAAAGGTGACCTTGTCGATGATGCGGTAGCCAGCCTCCACGGCAGGGTCAATGCTGAGGGTCACTGCCCCATTGGAACTGACCGCATAGCCGCGGGTAAGCCCAATCATCCCAACAATAGGTAAGGTCGCGCACAGGGAACGCCCGGTTGAAATGACTACGTGGTGGCCAGCGTCCACGACCTCCTGCGCTGCCTTTTTGACGCCCTCGCTCATGGCGCCGTCGTGGTTAACCAGGGTGCCATCAACGTCGATAGCGATCAGGTACTTGGCGCCGTCCTCTTTTTGCCAGTCCGAGCGGCGCAGCGGCAGGGTTTGCATGTCTTTGATCTCTGAAATCATCGGTGTCTCGTTTCTCTCGTATAGACCAGACTATACAAAAGCCGGGTTAAGGCAAGGTGAGCAAGGCCTTAAACAAGGAATCTTTGAATACCCTCATGAGGCATAGCATGAATGCGCTATTCCGCACTTTGCGAATGTTTTATTCCGCACTTTGTGATAGTTCTGTATATTTTTGTGTATGTCTTTAGCTGACCTATCCGATAGCACACAGAATTATCTCAAGATTATCTGGAGTATCACCGAGCATTCTCATGAGCCAGCCACAACATCAGAGGTGGCAGCACGGGCTGGTTTACGGCAATCTACGGTTTCGGACGCGGTCAAGCGGCTGGTCTCCGCGGGTTTGGCTCTCCACCAGCCCTACGGAGGAATTGAGTTAACAGAGCAGGGTAAAAGCTATGCCCTGTCGATGATTCGTCGGCACCGCCTCATTGAGACGTTCCTGGTGCAAACCCTAGGGTATCGCTGGGACCAGGTGCATGATGAGGCTGAAGTACTAGAACATGCTGTCTCTGACATGATGATTGACCGCATCGATGCCCTACTGGGCTACCCACGCCGTGACCCCCACGGAGACCCTATTCCGTCCCCCGTAGGTGAGGTGGAGCAGCTATTGTCTTTGACACTCGCTGATTGTGCCCAAGGGCAAGGGGCCGGGGCAGAAGTGGTTGTTGAGCGGATCCCTGACGATGATCCGGCTCTCCTACGCCTGCTAGCAGAATCTGGGGTGGTGCCCGGTGCAGTGCTGATCCTCGCCAAGAATCAGCAGCAAGAAGACATGATTTCTTTTGCCCTGGGAACAGGTCAGGTGATGGTCTTAAGCGCTGAGATAGCACACGTAGTAATGGTCTCCCCTCGCCCCAGTGCGCACCCTGAATCTTAGGCCGCTACTGCCCGCCGAGCACGCAGCTGGGCAAGCACCCCATGGCCAGGAGCAAACAGATAGGCCACGCTAAAGAAGAAGCCCAGGACCAGAACCACAGAGCCACCAGCCGAGACATCAAAAGCGTAGCTCAGATAGAAACCCGTCACAGCCCCCACCACCGAAACCAGCGAAGAAATCACCAGCATAGGGGTGAAACGGTCAGTCAGCAGACGCGCAGTAGAACCAGGGATAACCAGCAGGGCAACAACCAGAACCACACCCACAATTTGAAGGGCTAGCACCGAGGTCATAGCCAGGGCCACCAGCAGCAGCCCTGACAGAAGGCGCGGGTTAAGCCCGATAGCGTGAGTGTAGCTAGGGTCAAAAGCGTAGAGCACCAAATCACGGCGTTTGACCATGAGTACGGTGATAACAATAAAAGCTAGCCCCGCAATCTGGGCAACATCTGACCAGCTCACACCCAGCACGTTACCAAAGAGAATGGAATGTAAATCTGTTTGTGATGGGGTAATAGATATCAGCACCAGGCCCAGGGCGAACATAACGGTAAAGACGATGCCGATAGCAGCGTCCTCACGGATTCGACCCCGGCGCCCCACCGCCCCGATCAAACCTACAGCGATAAGAGCAACAATGATAGCCCCCAAGGAGAAGGGCACCCCAAAGATATAGGCTAAGACCACACCGGGTAAGACAGCGTGTGAGATAGCATCGCCCATGAGGGCCCAGCCCATGAGAATAAGCCAGCAGGAAAGTAAGGCACAGACAAGGGCAGCGATGACCGTAACGATAAGCCCGCGGTGGATGAAGCCGTAGGTGAGAGGTTCGATAAAGAACTCATGCATGGTGAGGCTCCTGGGGGTAAGAGGGCGCGGGGTTAAGGTTTGTGGCGGTGTAGCTGGCTGGCGCTAAGGGGTTCATGCCAAAGGCGCGGACGATATTCTCAGGGGCTAGCACCTGCTGGGGTGAGCCGGTCATCAGCACCTCGTTACGCAGCAAGATAGCGGTATCTGCAAGATCGGCCAGGTGGGCTAAATCGTGGGTTGAGATGAGAATTCCTGCCCCACCTTCTTTAAGTTCCTTGAAGAGGGAGATGAGCATTGTTTCGCTGCGTTTATCAACACCCGCGAAGGGCTCATCTAGCAGGAGCAGGCGGGCGCCTTGGGCTAGGCCACGGGCGACGAAGGCGCGTTTGCGCTGGCCCCCTGAGAGGTTGCCTATTTGTCTATCGGCTAGGTCGGTGAGACTGACTCGTTCTAGGGCCATATCCACAGCGGCTCGGTCTTTTGCTGTGAGTCTGCGGGTGATTCCTAACCGCCCGTAGCGCCCTTGGCTAACGACGTCCCTTACGGAGACAGGGAAGGTAAAGTCTATATCTTCATTCTGGGGAACGTAGCTGACGATACCTGCCTTGCGGGCTTGGGCTGGTGTGAGCCCGTCAATGAAGACGCGCCCGCTGGTGGGTACTACTCCCATGAGAGCTTTGAAGAGGGTAGATTTTCCAGACCCGTTCATGCCGACTAGCCCGCAGATGCTCTTGCTCTCTACCTGCACAGAGGCAGACGTGAGGGCTTTGACGTCCCCGTAGCTGACGGTGAGGTCCTGGGCTTCCAGCAGGGCTGAGGTGGGGGTATGGCCCTGGGTCTGCGGGCTAGGTCTGCGCATGGTGGTTTCTTTGTCTCTTACTGGTGGGTGGAGCCGAGGGCTTCTGCGATGAGTTCGGCGTCGTAGCGGATAAGGTCTAGGTAGGTGGGTACGGGGCCGCCTTCTTCTGAGAGGGAGTCAACGTAGAGGGCTCCTGCATAGTGTGCCCCGGTTTCGTTGGCTACTTGTTCCATGGAGCTGGATGAGACGGTTGATTCGCAGAATACCGCCGGTACCTGGTTTTCTTCTACGGTGTCAGCTATTTCTCGAATGCGGCGTGAGCCGGTTTGCCCGTCTGAGTTAACGGCCCAGAGGTAGGCTTCTTCCAAGGAGGCGTCATGAGCCAGGTAGGAGAAAGCTCCTTCGCAGGTGACCAGCAGGCGCTGCTGCTCAGGGAGGTCTGCCAGTTCAGCTACTAGCTGGTCGTGGACCTTTTGGAGTTCTTTTTTGTAGGCTTCGGCGTTGGCGGTGAAAGCGTCAGCGTGTTCGGGGTCGAGCTGGGAGAAAGCTTCGGCGATGTTATCGACGTAGGTTTGGGCGGCAAGGGGGCTCATCCAGGCGTGGGGGTTGGGTTTACCAGCCCCGGCATCTTCGGTGATGGTGATGGGGTCGATGCCTTGGGTGACGGTGACGCTTGGGGCCTCGGAGTCGTGAAGGAACTGGTTGAGCCAGGTTTCGAGGTTGAGCCCGTTGGCTAGGATCAGGTCGGCGTCTGCTGCCTTGCGGACGTCTGAGGGGGTGGGCTCGTATTCGTGAATTTCTGCACCGGGTTTGGTTAAGGATTGGACGTCGATGTAGTCGCCGCCGACGTTTTGGGCGATGTCGGCTAGGACGGTGAAGGTTGCCAGTACCTGGGGTTTGTGGGAGGACGCTTCTGTGGAGTTGGGGGCGCAGGCGGAGAGCAGTCCGGTGGAGACGATGGCTACTGTGGCCATGAGGGTGCGCAGGCGGGATGGTCGCTGTGAGCGGTGAGCTGGGGGGAACTGTGCCATGGGGAGTTCTTTCGTGCTAGGTAGTCGGTGGGTTTTAGTGGGGAGAGGATGTCTTCTTCACCGCCACCATCATAAGTTCGTCTAGACGAACTTTCAAGAATATTTGCATTTTTGACACCCCAATAAAACCCACCAAAATCCACGCAAAAGACTCAGGCCCACCCCTCACCTGCCCCACACGGGCAAGCAAGAAGGTGAGCCTTAGCTACCAGATAGACTATCTCGCTTTACTGGACTACCGGAATAACCTCTAGCCCACCCATATAGGGGCGCAGGGCCTCAGGGATACGAACCGAGCCGTCAGCCTGCTGGTGGGTCTCAAGAATAGCAACCAGCCAGCGGGTAGTCGCCAAGGTGCCGTTAAGGGTGGCTACGGTGCGGGTGCCACCCTTTTTGGTCTTGCCATCTGCGGTGACGGTATCAGGCATGCGCTCGCGCACGTTCAGGCGGCGGGCCTGGTAGGTGGTGCAGTTGGAGGTGGAGGTCAGCTCGCGGAAGGCTCCCTGAGTGGGCACCCAGGCTTCGCAGTCAAACTTACGGGCAGCAGATGAGCCCAAGTCGCCTGCGGCGGTGTCGATGACGCGGTAGGAGAGCTCGCATTTGGCGAGCATTTCTTCTTCCCAGGCCAGCATTTTGGCGTGCATCTCTTCTGCCTGTTCAACGGGGCAGTAGACGAACATTTCAGCCTTGTTGAACTGGTGCACGCGGATGATGCCGCGGGTGTCTTTACCGGCGGAGCCAGCTTCGCGGCGGTAGCAGGAGGACCAACCCAGGTACTTCTTAGGGCCCTTGTCGAAGTCGATGATTTCATCGGCGTGGTAGCCGGCAATAGCGACCTCTGAGGTGCCGACCAGGTAGAGGTCATCACGTTCTAGGCGGTAGATTTCGTCGTCGTGTTCGACGTTGAAGCCGGTGCCGTTCATGGTTTCGGGGCGCACCAGGGTGGGGGTGGTGAGCATGGTGAAGCCGTTGGCGGTGGCCTGGTCAAGGGCCATCCACATAAGGGCCTGTTCTAGGCGGGCTACATGGCCTTTGAGGAAGTAGAAGCGGGAGCCTGATACTTTAGCGCCGCGTACCATGTCGATACCGTCGATGAGTTCACCGATTTCAAGGTGGTCGCGGGGTTCAAAGCCGTCTGCCTCGAAGTTGCGGGGTTCACCGACCTGCTTGATGACCACATAGTCATCCTCCCCACCGGCGGGAATACCGTCAATGATGAGGTTGCCAACACCGGCGACCAGTTCTTCCTGGCGGGCGGCTGCGGCGTCCGCTGCGGCCTTGGCTTCTGAGACTTTGTGGGAGAGTTCCTTAACCTCAGCGAGCAGGGCCTGCTTTTCTTCTTTGGCGGCCTTGCCGATTTTCTTGGAGAAAACGTTCTGTTCGGCGCGTAGCTTCTCGAATTCGTTGATGGAGGTGCGGCGGGTGGCGTCCGCTTCGAGAATCTGGTCGATGACGGCTTCGTCAGCACCGCGGGCGCGCTGGGAGGCGCGGAAGGCGTCGGGGTTTTCACGCAGGAGGTTAATGTCAATCATGCCTCTAAATTTACCGTAGTTGCCGCCGGGATGTCAGGCGGAAGGACGCAGAGGGGTGGGCTGGTGCGTCCGCCTGGTGGGATTGGGGCAGGTTTGGGAGGGTGTTGGCCAAGCACCAGACGGTTTCATTCAGTATGCTGGTCATATGGTTTCGCGTAGGACTGTCGTATCGTCTCTTGCTGTTTCTGCGGTGCTCGCTGGTACCGCCGCCCTTATTGCGGTGCGGCAGGCGCAACGGGCACGCCCTGACCTCTTCCCCGTCTACAGGCCTTTCCACCGGCAACTAGAAGCCGGCACACCACGCCAAGTAGCGGTGGTCTACAACCCGTCAAAAGCACGCACAGAGTCCGTCAACCGCATCATTACGGCCGAACTGGGGTTCGCCAACTGGCCCAAGGCCCGTTTCTATGAAACCGAGATAGATGACCCCGGCGCGGGAATGGCCCGCCAGGCCATAGCTGACGGGGCCGAGATTGTACTAGCCGTAGGCGGCGATGGCACGGTGCGGGCAGTAGCCGATGCCCTAGCCGGAACCGAAGCCACCCTAGGAGTAGTACCCCTGGGCACCGGCAACCTTCTAGCCCGCAACCTTGAAATGAACGTAGCCGACCTCCACGCCTGCATCAACGTAGCCTTACACGGTCAGCAGCGGGCTATCGACATGATTCACATGAGCATGACAGGGCCCAAGAACCCCCCTGATGTGAACTACCTGGTCATGGGAGGGGCCGGTTTTGACGCCCAAATCATGACAGACACCCGCGAAGACCTCAAAGCTAAAATCGGGTGGTTAGCCTACGTTGAGGCCAGCATGAAGCACATCGTCACCCGCCGCCGCCCCGCAGAGATTTCCGTAGACGGCGGTGAAGCAATCCACCGAAAAATTCGCGCGGTGCTGATAGCTAATACCGGCAAGATCCAGGGCGGGGTGAACCTGGCGTCCGTAGCAGAACTAGCGGACGGGCAGCTTGAGGTTATTGTGCTGACCCCGCGCAACCTCTTAAGCTGGGTGCGCATGGTCGGGCAGTTTATTCTGCGCCGCCCCAACGTACCTTACCCGGTGGTAGAGCACTTTGTAGGCACAGACGTGCAGGTGCGCTTCCCCCACTCCCACCTACCAGTTGAGGTAGATGGGGACGTCCTTGGTGACGTCACAGCCCTCCACGCCCAGGTGCGCCCCAGCGCGGTAATGGTCAATGTTTACCCCGAGAGTATGCAGATTCGTTCCCTGGGGGACCTGATGGATGCCAGGGAAGACATCGCCCAGCAGCAGCGCCTCTGGTGGCAGCGGCTCTTCCGCCTCTAAATGACGCCTCTAAATATTGTGTTTGAGATCCTCAGGCCGCCCACCCGGGAAAAGACTTTCAACCCAGGCACGGGCATCATCGAAGGACGTCTCATCGTGCATGGGGTCTACGGCGGCTAATCGTTTATCAGCGCGCGGGTAGGAACCCAGGTAAAGAACCCCAGGTGAGACCCGGTGAATACCGCGCAGGGCATCGCGCACACGAGCATCATAAAGGTGCCCGTCGATGTCAATAGAGAAGAAATAGGAGCCCAAGAATTCGCCGGTAGGCCGCGATTCGATGCGGGAAAGATTAATACCGCGGGTAGAGAACTGCTCCAATAAATCCAGCAGGGCACCTGGGCGGTCCTGGGGCAAGGGAATAACCAAGGTCGTTTTATCTGCACCGGTAGGGGTAGGGGTTGCCGCATTGCGGGCAACCAGCACAAAGCGAGTCACCGCGTTCTTATTATCACCAATATTATGGGCCAGCACCTGCAACTGGGGGTTGGTCTGAGCTACCGCAGGCGAGCAGATCGCAGCCTCATAACCGGGGTTCTTGTTCAATAAGCCCAAGGCAGCGCCAGCGGTGGACGAACCGGGCAGGTACTCCACACCCGGCTTGTTCTCTGCCACCCAGGAACGCACCTGCGCCCAAGCGTGGGTGTGAGTTGAGATTGTTCTGACGCTCTCTAAGGTAACGCCCGGGCGGGCAACCAGCACAAAGGTGATAGGCACCAGCACTTCACGGATAATACGCAAGGAGCCATCTAGTGCCGCAATGGCATCAAGAGTTGCGGTAACCCCACCTTCTACAGAGTTCTCAATGGGCACCATGGCAGCGTCAGCCTGGCCATCGCGCAGGGCATCTAACGCCGCAGGTACGGACGTTGAGGGGATGCGTTCAGCGTCGGGGGCACCGGGCACGGTCAAAAGAGCTGCTTCAGTAAAAGTGCCCGAGGGGCCAAGGTAGGTGTAGCGCATGGGCTCTAGTTTAGCCGGTGCAGGCGGGGCGCACCCGCCGTCATATTCTTTCAAAGTAGTCCAGTACCACCCGACCTGCTTATACTAGGCCACAGCACACACACATTACACTGAGGAAGTGGTTATGGTTACCGACACTAAAACCTCCAAATCTCCCCTGGATAAAGTTCTCAACGGTATCGAGAATGTGGGCAATAAACTGCCCGAACCCTTTACTCTCTTTACCCTTCTTTTCCTGGTCACCGCAGTAGCTTCTTCGCTCATGGCCTGGAACAAGGTAACTATTCACGTCCCCGGGGCAGACGAGCCTCTTGCTATCCGGGGGTTTTTCACCCCTGAGGGTCTTACGTGGTTCACCACCACCATCGGCGAAAACTATATTGGTTTCCCACCGCTTTTGACCGTGGTAACGATTCTGCTGGCTATTGGTATCGCCGAAAAATCTGGTTTCCTGGCCGCAGCAATCCGCTACAGCATCGGCGGTGCCCCCCGCTGGGTCCTTCCCTACGCAGTAGGTTTCATTGGCGTGCTGGGTTCTATCATGGCTGACTCCGTCTTCCTGATTGTTCCTCCGCTAGCAGCCCTCGCCTTCAAAGCAGCAGGACGCCACCCCCTAGCAGGTCTGCTCGGTGGCTTCGCCGCTGCGGGCGCCGGGTATTCCACCAACGTCCTGCCGACCTCCTTGGATGCCCTCTTTGCCGGCATCACCAACGCGGTGATTCCTTCTGTTCCGGCACTGGCAGAAAACGCCGCTGAGGTCTCCCCTATTTCTAACTACTACTTCAACATCGTCTCAGCAATCATTCTGACCCTGGTTGCTGGTTTCATCATCGATAAGGTGCTGGAGCCTCGCATTGTGCGCGACAAGATTTCCACCGAAGAAATCAGCGAAGAGGAACTAGAGGACAAGAGCTCCACCCCCTCCACCCGTATGCAGCGTGCCATCGGCCAGGAGCAGGTGCCTCCCGCTGAGCAAGAGCTGCCCAATGGTGAAACTGGCGAAGTTTCCTCCCGCGAGAAGAAGGCCCTAGCCTGGGGCGCTATCGCCTTCCTGCTGGTGGGGGTCGCGGTACTCATCGCCTGCCTGATGCCCAACTCCCCCTGGCGTAACGAAGCAGGCGGCTTCTTGCCCCAGTCCCCCCTGCTCTCATCGATTGTCTTCATCATCTTCTTGTTCTTCTCCGTCAGTGGCTACGTGTACGGCCGTGTTGCTGGCACCGTCCGCGGTTTCAAGGACGTCCCCACACTCATGGGTGAAGCCCTGAAAGACATGGTGGGCTTCCTGGTCCTGGCCTTTGTACTAGGCCAGTTCATCGCCCTATTCAACTGGAGTGGCCTAGGCTCCTGGATCGCCGTGAGCGGCTCAACGATCCTAGAAAATGCTGGCCTGACTGGCTTCCCCGTCATCGTCATGTTCATCGTCCTGTGCTCAATTTTGAACCTTTTCATCGTCTCAGGTTCAGGCATGTGGACGCTCATGGCAGCAGTTTTCGTGCCCATGTTCGGTATCCTCGGATTCGAGCCTGGCTTCATTCAGGGTGCCTTCCGTGTGGGCGACTCTGCAACCCAGATTGTTACCCCCATGAACCCGTACATCTTCCTGGTACTGGCCATGGTGCGTAAGTATGAGCCCAAGGCAGGGCTAGGAACCATGATGGCCCGCCTGCTGCCTTTCGTGTTCACCTTCTGGTTGGCGTGGCTGGCTGTGCTCTTCGTCTTCTACTTCTTCAACCTGCCCATGGGGCCAGGTGCAGGGATCATGATTGGCCAATAGTATCTAGCCGGTGTGTTCACCCCTTTCCGGGAAGGGGGCGGGCACACCGGTTTTTATTACCCTCACCTCTAGCCTTCTACCCCACATATCAACCCCACAAGGAGTTAACCCATGACCTACCTGCCCGCTTCGCTCAGCCTGACCGCAGCCGATCAAGAGCACCTGCTTGAAGAGTACAAGGCCTACCACGCCAGCCCAGAACTGAGCCTGCAAGAATATGAGACCACCCGAAAGATTAGGGAACGAGCCCAAAACCTGCTGCTAGGGCAGGGGGTCACCTGCGACATCGTCCCCATCGGGGAAACCGGCACCGTGGTGATCCTACGCAACGGTGAAGGCCCCACGGTGGCCTACCGGGCCGACATTGATGGGCTACCAGTCACTGAGCGCACCGGCCTGCCCTACGCTTCTACCGCCGTGGGCACCTGGGAAGGTGAAACTGTGGGCGTCATGCACGCCTGCGGGCACGACAGCCACATCACCATGGGCCTAAAAACCATGGACCTTTTCGCCCGTGACGGCAGCGACTGGGCAGGAACCATCGAGTTCATCTTCCAACCTGGTGAAGAAGGCAAGGACGGGGCCAAACTCATGGTCTCCCAAGGGCTGTGGCAGACCGTGCCCGTGCCCAGCGTCATGTACGGCCAGCATGTCTTCCCCTTTGAAGCGGGGAAGGTCATTGTGACAACCGGCCCACTAACCTCTGCCGTTGATTCACTAGGTATCACCCTTCACGGTAAGGGCGGGCACGGCTCCCAACCCCAAGACACAATCGACCCGGTAGTGTTGGCTGCCCACCTGGTAGTACGCCTTCAGACGGTGGTAGCGCGTGAAGTAGCGCCCAGTGAGACAGCGGTGCTGACGGTCGGGTCGCTCCATGCCGGGAAGAAAGAGAACATCATCCCCGACTCAGCAGAGATCCGCACCAGCATCAGAACCTTCAACCCCCAAGTACGCCAGCGCGTTCTGGCCGCCGTGGAACGCATCGCCCAGGCAGAGGCCCTAGCCTCAGGGGCACCAGCCCCCGATATCATCAACTACCACTATTCAAACTCTGTGGTGAACGATGAGCAGGTCTCAACCGAACTAGCAGCCGTATTCACCCAAGAACTCGGCAGCCAGCAGGTCACCTTCGACCCCGATTTTTACCTCATGGCCAGCGAAGACTTTGGGGAACTGGGGGACGCCGCGAACATCCCCTACTGCTTCTGGATCTTAGGCGGAATGACGCCCGAACAGCTAGCCGAGGAACCGATTGCCTCAAACCACTCCCCCTTCTTCGCACCCCAACCAGAGCCCACCCTCCAAGCAGGCGTGCGCGCAGCCGTCAGCGCCCTCTACTCGCAGGTTAAGCGGTAGAACGGGCAAGAGCGAAGAGGTCAGCAGGTAAGGGGCGCTCCAGGTCCCACTTAATGTGCATCGGCTGCGAGCCGCTATGAGAACGGTAGGCTACAGAACCCACAAACAGGTAGGGTGCCGTACCTATTCCGTCCTCTTTGGTATAGCGCACAAAAAGTAGTGGGACCTGCCCCAGCTGCCCGTGGTGCTGGTAGATTCTCCCTAGCCTGCTCTCAGAAGCGGTTGAGTTCTGAGAGTCCCAAGCGAACTCACGCTCAGTCACGGCATAGTCCCTATACATTGTTTCAGGGGTGAAGTGCTTCTCAGACTTGCTAAGGTTCACCAATAAGGCAATGGTGTTAGTTGCGCGCAACTCGTAGACCCCTTGCACAGCACCCGCCGGTACAGACCGCTTTTCATTCTCGTGAAGACCTATGGCAGCAAAGATTTCTTCGCGTGAATAGTAGGCGTGAGTGCGCAACGGAATATCTTCTGACACTTTAGAAGAAGGTTGAGGGGCGTGCCTGTCTGCGCCTAGCCGGTAAGCCCAAATCTGTAAGAGTTCTTGAATGAAATACGGGTGCTGACGCAGTTCGCCCAGTCCCTGGTCGAGGGTAAATTTTTCCTTGCTGTCCCCTATCTTGCCGTTGGGCCAGAAGGAGAAAAGCAGCATCCAGGCAAAGCGTTTTTCCCGCATGCTGAGGTCTTTTTCCCAAATATCGGTTAATAGAAGTCGCTGATAAGTATCGACTCGTTCCTCATCGTTCACATTGGTGAACGCCTTAATGCGATTCGACAGGTGCTCTGTCACCGACCCCTTTTCATACAGGCCCGAGATCCTAGGTATCTGCCCTGCCTGGTCCAGGAGGAATGTAAAAGTTAACCCTTTACCGTTCTTTGTTTTTCTCCCATAGATATGAGCAAGTTCTAGACCATACCGTTCAAGATAAGGCTCAAGGAGCTGGGTGACCACAACTTCAAAGTTCTTTTTCTTTTGGCTCTGTCACAACAAATGGTTGATTTTTGACGAGAAATAGCGTATAATAATAGTAAGAAACAGTACCACCGAAGGAGGTAATTGGATATGCCTACTATCAAAGACGCATTAGATATTATCGGTAAGTTGACTGTCGCAGAGCAGGAAAGCCTTAAAACAATGCTTTTAAGTCCTGCCTTTGTAAAGTCTTTGAATATTGAAGATTTCGTAGCAAAGGAACGCTTTGCAAATGGTCGTGTATGCCCTCTTTGTGGCTGTATCCATGTGGTTCGCAATGGTCATCGTAAAGATGGCACACAGCGATATGTATGTAAGGATTGTGGCAAGTCCTTCGTGATTGCTACGAACTCCATTGTGTCTGGTACAAGAAAAGACTTGTCCGTGTGGGAGCAGTACATTGATTGTATGATGAATGGCTTATCCATTCGTAAGACTGCTGTTGCTTGTGGGATTCACAGAAACACCGCATTCCTTTGGAGACACAAGATTTTGGATGCACTTCAGAATATGGCAGACGATGTTACCCTTGACGGCATTATTGAGGCTGACGAAACTTTTTTCGCCATCTCGTACAAGGGCAATCATAGCAAGAGTAAGACATTTGCTATGCCACGCAAGGCTCATAAGCGTGGTCATTCTACACATATCAGAGGCTTGTCCCAAGAAAAGGTATGTGTTCCTTGTGCGGTTAATAGGAATGGCTTGTCTATCTCCAAGATTACGAATACTGGTAGAGTTTCTACAAGAGATTTACATCATATTTATGATGGTAGGATTAAGACCAATTCCACTCTTGTTACGGACAAGATGAACTCCTATGTGAGATTTACAAATGCCAATGGTATTGACCTTGTGCAGTTAAAGACTGGCAAAGCCAAGAAAGGCATTTATAATATCCAACATATCAATAGCTACCATAGCCAGCTAAAGAGGTTTATGCGTGGCTTTAACGGTGTTTCTACCAAGTATCTGAACAACTATCTTGTGTGGAATAACCTTGTAAATTACGCCAAAGAAAGCGACATGGAGAAAAGGAACATCTTCTTAACTTTTGTTTTGGCAACATTGAAAACTGCTAAATGCAGAGATTTATCAAACAGACCAGCAGTTCCTCTGGTCGCCTAATTAGAATTTGTGGAGATGATAAGATGGTCAATATAACAGATGTAAAACAGATTCTTCAATTTGCAATAGATGCGGAGATTAAAGTCTTTCTTGATGGTGGCTGGGGTGTAGATGCTCTTCTTGGATATCAGTCAAGAGCCCATAATGATATTGACATTTTTGTAGAAAAGAACGATTATCAGAACTTTATAGAAATAATGAAAGCTAATGGCTTTTATGAGATTAAGATGGAATATACAACATTGAACCATACTGTATGGGAAGATTTGAAAAACAGAATTATTGATTTGCATTGTTTTGAATATACGGACGAAGGTGAAATTCTTTATGATGGGGATTGTTTTCCGGTAGAAACTTTTTCGGGTAAAGGAAGAATTGAGGAAATAGAGGTTTCCTGTATTGAACCATATAGTCAAGTAATGTTCCATCTGGGATACGAGTTTGATGAAAATGATGCACATGATGTGAAGTTATTGTGTGAGACATTTCATATCGAAATTCCAAATGAGTATAGATAACTGCAAATAACAGTTTGTAGGGGAGTTCTGATACTCCCCTATAAAAATGGCTATTTATCAACTGTTTGTTGTGACATAGCCTTTCTTTTGCTCTTCAGCAAACACCTTGAGGTTATCGGCCAAGACCTCCACTTTGGGGTTAAGGAGGCTTATTCAAAAGTAGACACGCACCCCACACCCACCAACTAGACAACGGCCCCACCCGCGGCAAAAATAT
>NZ_JBPPTR010000017.1:0-26660 GCF_053544215.1 Rothia sp. 88186D007BW
TGCCTATTCCGCCACCCGCGCAAGGTGTCTTACACGTCTTTTTCCAAAGCCGTGCTGGCAACGAGTAATAACTATACACAAGATAGAGCAGGTTCGCAAACTAGGTCCAGCCCCCTCCCACCACAGGCACTCCCCTGCTCGACCTTAATAGAGACCGAGCTTTACCATAGTGATATGAATAACGAAAATTTGACTCAAGAAGAAGCTGCCCTCCGCGCCCAAACCATCAATGTTGAAACCTACGATGTGCATGTTGACCTCACCCATGCAACCTCTGACTTTGATACCTACCCGGTAGCCACCACCATACGATTTACTGCTACCGAAGGCGCTAGCACTTTTATCGACTACATCCATCAATCAGTTGACTCAGTCAAACTCAACGGAACCCCACTGCCTCTTAATGAAGTAGTTGAAGGGTCCCGTATTATTCTGCCGGAGCTAGCAGAAGAAAATACCCTGACCATTAAAGGCCGCTCCTACTTTAGTCGTTCAGGTGAAGGCCTACACCGCTACATCGACCCCGCCGATGGCAAGATTTACATCTACACCCAGTACGAACCAGCAGACTGCCGCCGAGTCTTCCCCAACTTCGAACAACCCGACCTCAAAGCTGTTTTTAACTTCCGTATTACGGCTCCCAAGAGCTGGGTGGTGAGCTCTAATGGTGAGTTGGATCGGGAGATTGATGATCCGTCTGATTCTTCTATCTCTAAGCGGGTCTTCAAGCCCACTGCCCGTATCTCCACCTACATCACCGCTATTGTGGCCGGCGAGTACTTTACTGCTTTTGACACCTACACTCCCGCCTCCGCCGTTAACTCCGGGAAGATCCCGCTAGTTGCCTACTGCCGTCAGTCCCTCAAAGAGCATTTTGACTACCAGAACATTTTTACCGTGACCAAACAGGGCCTAGATTTCTTCCAGGATCTCTTTGACTACGCCTACCCCTACCCCAAGTACGAACAGGCCTTTGTGCCCGAGTACAACCTGGGGGCCATGGAGAATCCCGGGCTGGTGACCTTCACCGAGGGCTACATTTTTGTCTCCGGGGCTGACGAGTCCCAGCTTGAGGGCCGGGCCAATGTCATCTGCCACGAGATGAGCCACATGTGGTTCGGTGACCTAGTCACCATGAAATGGTGGAACGACCTATGGGTCAAGGAGTCCTTCGCTGACTTCATGGGGCACCTAGGAGCCGCTGAAGCCAATGGGTATAAGGACGCCTGGGTCACCTTCGCCAACTCCCGTAAAGCATGGGCCTACCGGCAGGACCAGCTACCGACCACCCACCCCATTGTGGCTGACATCCCCCACCTTGAAGCCGCCCGCCAGAACTTCGACGGTATTACCTACGCAAAGGGTGCGAGCGCTCTGAAGCAGTTGGTTGCTTATGTGGGGTTTGATCAGTTTATTGAGGCTGCGCGGGTGTATTTTAAGCGGTTTGAGTGGGGTAATACGACTCTTGATGATTTTTTGGGTGTGCTTGATGAGGTTTCTGATCGTGATGTGCGTACGTGGGCTGAGGCGTGGTTGATGACGAGTGGTTTGTCTGAGTTGTGGTGTGAGCGTGTTGTAGGGGGTGGTGGTTCTGCCGGGTTGGTAGTGCGTCAGAAGTTGCCGGTGGGTGTGCCTGCTGGGTTGGGGCGTCCGCATTTGTTGAAGGTTGCCCTGTTTGAGTCTGAGGGTGGGTGTCTTGTGCCGATGGGTGTGGTGTCGGTTGATATTCCTGTGGGTCAGGGTGAGGTGTTGGTTGGGTTGAGTGAGCGGGAGCGGGCTCTTGTGGGGGCTGCTGATGTGGTTTTGCTCAATGCTGAGGATTTGACGTATGCGAAGGTTGCTTTGTCTGAGGCTGATGGGCTTGAGTTTGTTTTGTCTCAGGTGTCGTCGGTGGAGGATGCTCTGTCGCGGGGTTTGTTGTGGGGTAGTTTGTGGAATATGGTGCGTGATGGCAGGCTTGCTAGCGGCCGGTTTGTGTTGGCTGTGGGGCAGGCTGCTGCTGTGGAGCCGTCTGCTACTTTGTTGTCGAATATTGTGGATCAGGCGCAGGCTGCGATTTCTTTGTATACCCCGGCTGGGGCTCGTGGTGAGTTGTGGGATGCCTTGTATGTTGCTTTGTCTGAGGCTCTTTCTGGTGTGGAGGAGGGTAGTGATGAGCAGTTGATTTTGGTGCGTGCGCTTTTGGCTCTTGCGGCGCATTCTCAGTTGGGTCTTGAGTTTGCTCAGGATGTGGCCCGGGGTGCCAGCGGGCAGGTTGAGGGTTTTATTGCTGATGTTCCTGGGATGGGTTATAACCAGACTTTGGGGTGGAAGGCTTTGGGGGCGCTTGCGGTTCAGGGTGCGGTGACGGGGCAGGAGTTGGGTGAGGCTCGGTTGTTCCGTCCTTCTGCTACGGCTGAGCGTGGTTATGCTTTTGCGGTTGCTGCCCTGCCGGTGGCGGCTGCTAAGCAGGCTGCGTGGAGTTTGGTGACTGAAGATATGGGTCTCTCTAATGAGTTGTTGTCGGCTAGTGCCGCTGGTTTCCAGCAGGGGCCTGAGGAGCTGCGGGTTGGTTACCGGGATGCTTTCTTTGAGCTTCTGGCTCCCACGTGGGCTTCTCGTACTGGGGGTATGGCTACTCGTCTTATTCGTGGTCTCTACCCGGTGGTAGAGCTGGCAGAGGGCACTGTGGTGGACCACCCGGTCGTCCGTGCTACCGAGCGCTGGCTAACTGAGCATGCGGATGCCCCTACTGCCTTGGTGCGACTGGTGCGGGAGTTGCTTGATGATGCCGTCCGCACCCTGACTGCTCAGGCCTATAATGCATCTGCTGTTGAAGAGGGGGCGGGTAACTAGGTCTTTAGCTGAGAATCTACGCAGAAAGCCGGTTTTGGTGGGTAGCATTGCAAACCAAAACCGGCTTTTTCGTGAGAAGCTATAGGGAGTAACTTTTTGGGATAAGGAGCCTACTGTGACCGACTACGTACTGGGCGATCGTGGCACTGTGCAGGTCATTACCGATGACTTTTACGATGCAGAAATTCTTCAAATCTTTGAAGAACTCTTGATTGATCGTGAACGGGTCTGGAATGGTGAGGTTCGTCTTGTGCCAGAGCCGGATAACCCTTATCAGCCGCAGGCTATTGCGGTCTATGCGGATGATGTGAAACTGGGTCGTTTGTCTGCTGAGGATTCGGCTGCTTATTGGGGGCCGATTACTCGGGTGGTTGCTTCTGGTTATGATGCTATCGCTCGGTTGCAGCTTTCTGCTGTTTTGCGGGGGGTTACTGGTGAAACCCATATTGAAAGTAGTGGTCTGCTTTCTTTGAGTGCCCCTGGTTCTCTCTTTCCTCTCAATGATGCTCCTACTCAGGCGACTTTGCTTCCTCAGGGGCCTTCGATGAAGGTCTTGGATGAGAAAGACCATTCAGAATATTTGCATTCTATTTTGCCTGCTTCTGGTGAGGGTCGCGTTATTCTCTCCTTGGAGAATAATCAGATGAGGCACCCGGATGGGCGTGTGGTTGATTCCGTTGAGGTTTTTCATAATCGTAAGATGGTGGGGCGTCTTTCCACTCAGATTTCTGAGCAGTTAGCTCCTGTTATTCGTCATGCTTATGAGCACGATAAGCTCACCAGTGCTTGGGGTACTATTCGCGGTAATTCTTTTGAGCTTTCGCTGACGGTGCAGGCTGTGCGGGCTTCTGATATTCCTGCCCAGTGGTACCAGGATTTGCCGAATTATTTGCCTGAGCTTCTTCCGGTAGCCCCGTCGTATGAGGTTCCTGCGGCCTATAGGCCTACAGAGGGTGAATCGGCCCGTGGTAGTGCTTCTAAGAAGAAGCGTTCGCTCATGCCGAGCCGTCCAGTTGCAGTAGAGCAGGGTTCTTCTGAGTCTGGTGGAAGTAGGGTGGTTGGGGCCGTTAGTAGCTCTCATTCTCTGGGTCTTCAGCGTATTTCTGTGCTCCTTGGTCTTGTGGGTGGGCTTATTCTTGCTACGAGTTTGGTGCTTGTCTTTTTCAAGCCGCTTTTAGGTGTTCTTGGTATCGTGTTGGGCGCTTCTACTGCCTTTTTAGCCCTCTTTGTTGGTCGTGATAACAGTTATACCGAGGATGAAGTTTCAGCTGATCCGCTTGAGCATTAGGTGCTTGGAGCTAAGGCAGTGAGCATTTAGTATCTAGGTTTTTGATTAAAAGTGTAAGGGGAGCCCCGCCATGTGGTGGGGCTCCCCTTATTCTGTGCTCTCTTTATCGAGAGAATCTATCTGCCTTTAGTCTGAACCATAGGTAGCAATGTAGTTAGGCATGGTATCGGTTTGGAGGGCATGTGATAGTGAGCTGGTTGCTGCAGCGTCAAGTACCACGATGGACTGGCCATCCCAGGACCAGCCGGTGCCAGCGTTGGGGAGGGTCATAGAAACAAGCTGGGTGTTACCGTTAGAGAGAACCGGCTGAGCGATACCCACAATGGCTGAGGGTGAGAGGCCAGCATCGACCCGCATGTAGGGTGAAACAGATTCAATAACCTGCAGTAGCTTGTTGGCTGAGGCCAGAGCACCGTCTGCTTTCAGCTCGTTGTAGATACCGCGTAGGAAGGCGCGCTGGTTACGTACGCGCTGGTAGTCACCGTCCACAAAGTTATAGCGTTCGCGCACAAAGACGAGAGCCTGGCCACCGGTCATGGTTTGGGGCCCTGCCGCATAAGAATAACCAGGAGCTGAAGCGTTGAAAGCCAGCGGTACATTAACGGTGACCCCGCCGAGGGTATCGACCAGGGCTTTGAAGCCCTGGAAGTCGATTTCAGCCACGTGGTCCATTTGGATTCCCAGTAGCTGTTCAACGGTAGCGACCTGCAGGTCAACACCACCGTAGTTCAGACCCGCATTGACCTTATGGGAGCCGTAGCCAGGGATGTTAACCCAGGTATCACGCATGATGGAGATGAGGTAGGCGGCAGAGCCGTCCTCGGGGATGTGCAGCACCATGATGGTATCGGCACGGGCACCGGTAACATACTGGGCTTCAGCACCGGATCGCTGGTCAGAACCTAGTAGCAGGATGTCGGTAGCTGCAGTGTTGACCGGGCGTCCGGTTACAGCACCACCTTCGTAGATATCTAGAATTCCGTTACCGTTAGCATCACCTTCGGTGATGTTACTTTCTAAGGTGGCACCGGTTTCTTCGTTGACGATGGGAGTGTTTGAATGAGCAGCTTCATCGACCATGGCCTGCAGTTCTTCGCTGTGGAGGGAGCTAACAGAGCCATCTTCGTTCGGCATGGCGTGGTCAAAAGTCTCTGACTTGTTCCAGGCCTTGTTGATCATAAAGAGGTAGCTACCAAGAGCGATGACCGGGATGAGCAACAGAAGCAGCAGGGTAATCCAGAGGGCTTTTTTGCTTTTTTTCTTTGTAGGTTCTTCGTGGGCCGCGACGGACACGGTACCTCCCTAACTTCTCTCAAAAGGTGCACACTTCACCTCTACAGGCGGTGTGCGGAGTAAATCGAACCCAATTTTACGCAGTGAACCTACAAAAACACCCCATAACACGTGATAAACCACATGTTACGGGGTGTGATGTTAAGCCTGAAAAAGCTGGCTGTAAACTTAGGCCTTCTTGCCGAAGTTTGCGAAACGAGCGTTGAAGCGCTCAACACGACCAGCGGCGTCCATGATGCGCTGCTTACCGGTGTAGAAGGGGTGTGAAGCTGAGGAGATTTCAACTTCAACGAGGGGGTACTCGTTGCCGTCTTCCCACTTCTCGGTCTTCTGAGAAGTCATGGTTGACTTGGTCAGGAAGGTCTCGCCTGATGCGAGGTCGCGGAAGAGAACGTAGTTGTATTCAGGGTGGATGCCAGCCTGCATGATGTTTTACCTTCTTCGTGCCCTGGATTTTGCCAGTGCATATCTTGTTACTACCGGGGCGGGTGCCTGCCGGTGGTTGCGGTTTACAACCGAGGAACTACTCTACCACCTTTGGGCGGGTTTCCCAGAAGGCAACGGCTGAGGCGGCCGCTACATTCAAAGAATCCACCCCGTGACTCATTGGAATCATCACAGTGTGCTGGGTAGCGGCCAGGGTGGCCGGCGCTAAACCGTGCCCCTCAGTGCCCAGAATCAAGGCTAGTTTCTCGCACTGACGCTCTGCCAGTTCCGCCAGGCTCAAGGAATCGTCTTCCAGAGCTAGAGCTGCGGTGGTGAAACCTGCTGCGTGCAGAATCTCTAAAGCACCAGGCCAGGATTCTAAACGAGCCCAAGGAACCTGAAAAACAGTGCCCATAGAAACCCGGATAGAACGCCGATAGAGCGGGTCAGCACAGCGCGGGGTCACCAGCACCAGATCAATATCAAGGGCAGCAGCCGAACGGAAAATAGCCCCCACGTTTGTGTGGTCCACAATATCTTCCAAGATGGCAATACGCCGCACCCCCTCAAGCAGGGCACCTAAGGGGGCAGGCTGGGGCCGGGCCATAGCAGCAAGGGCACCACGGTGCAGAGCAAAGCCGGTGACCTGCTCCAGCTCGTCCTCACTTCCCACAAAGGCTGGAACCTCCGGGTGTTCTTGCAGCACATCATAGAGGTCATCAGCCCACTTTTCGCTCATCAAAAAAGAGAGCGGACGGTGCCCAGCCGCGAGCGCCCGCCGTATCACTTTAGAGGACTCTGCGATGTAAATTCCCCATTCGGGTTCTTTGACGGAGCGGAGTTTTACGTCGGTCAGTGAGGTGTAATGGCGGGTGGCCTGGGCCGGTGCCTGGCTGAGTGGCTGGGTGTTGGGTAGGGCTGTGATGCGGGCTGAGCGTTCTGCCAGCTGCTCGGGGGTGAGCTGTTTGGGTTTCATGCCGGGTTTTAGCGGGCGAAGGCTGAGTAGCGGCCTGAGTCGTGGATGGTCAGGTCGAGGTCTACCCCGTAGGTTGCTGAGATGTTTTCTTGGGTGATGGTTTCTTCGATGGGGCCTGCCGCTACGATTTCGCCTTCGCGCAGGAGCAGGGCGTGGGTGAAGCCGGCGGGGATTTCTTCGAGGTGGTGGGTGACCAGGATGGTTGCTGGGGCCTGGGGGTCTAGGGCGAGGTTGGTGAGGCGTTTGACGAGGTCTTCTCTACCTGCGATGTCCATGCCGGCGCCGGGTTCGTCGAGGATGAGCATTTCGGGGTCGGTCATGAGGGCGCGGGCGATGAGTACGCGCTTCTTTTCGCCTTCTGAGAGGGTGCCGAAGGCGCGGTTTGCTAGGTGGTCTACGCCCCAGTCTTCGAGGAGGTTTTTGCCTTGGTTATCGTCGAAGGAGTCGTATTCTTCTTTCCAGCGGCCTGCGACGCCGTAGGCTGCGGTGATGACGACGTTGAGTACGGTTTCGTCTGCGGGGATTTGGGTGGCCATGGGTGCTGATGAGAGGCCGATGCGGGGGCGTAGTTCGAAGACGTCGACTGCGCCGAGGATTTCGTCGAGGATGTCAACTTCGCCGCGGGTGGGGTGCAGTCGGGCTGCGGCGATGGATAGGAGGGTTGTTTTGCCTGCGCCGTTGGGGCCAAGGACGACCCAGCGTTCGCCGTCTTCGACGGACCAGGTGATGTTGTTGATGAGGTTTTTACCGCTTCGTGAGACAGTAACCTTATTAAGTTTGAGAACTGATGCCATGGTTCACAATTTTAGTAGATAATGGTGTCTATGAGTACTTCTGTGAATATTGTTGCTATTTCTCGTGCGGACGCCCCTCTTTTGGCTAGCGAGGAACAGCTAGTAACTGCCTTGCAGGCTGTTGAGGGGCTGGAACTTGAGTCGGGTTTGCTGATGGAGGTTCCTGCCTCGCATGTGGCCCGTGAGGCTGAGGGCCCGGCCTATTCGGTCTATCTTGTCTCTGCTGTCTGGAACCGTGGTGGTGTTGAGGATGCCCGCGGTGCCGTGGGCCTATTGGATGGGGCGCGCTCGCTGGGTTTTGATTTGAATGTGGTGCCTGCTGAGTTGGCGAATGATGAGAAGAAGCTGCTCATTATGGATGTTGATTCGACCCTGATTCGTCAGGAGGTCATTGATGAGCTGGCTGCTGCGGCAGGGCGCGGCGCTGAGGTTGCTGAGGTAACTGAGCGTGCTATGCGGGGGGAGCTTGATTTTGAGGCTTCTTTGCGTGAGCGTGTTTCTGCTTTAGCTGGCCTGGATGAGTCGGTGGTGGGTGAGGTTGCTTCTCAGGTGCTCTACTCCCCCGGTGCCACCAAGCTGGTTGAGGTTTTCTTGGCGGCAGGCCATGAGGTCTGTGTGGTCTCAGGTGGTTTTGTGCAGGTGCTTTCACCGCTAGCTGGCTACCTGAACCTTTCCAAGGCGCGGGCTAACGTCCTTGAGATTATCGAGGGTAAGCTCACGGGCAAGGTTACTGGTGAGGTCATTACCGGGGAGGTGAAGAAGGAGTCTTTGAAGGAGTGGGCTAAGGAGTTCGATATTAAGTCTTCCCAGACTATTGCTGTGGGTGATGGTGCTAATGATGTGCTCATGATTCTGGAGGCGCAGCTGGGTGTTGCTTTTAACGCTAAGACTGCTCTGCTTGATGTTGCTGATGCCCAGATTAATACTCTGCGCCTGGATGCGGTGCGCCACTTCGCCGGGCTCTAAAGCAGAACCCTGAAAAGTAAAAGGACGCTGGTAGGTGGCTACCAGCGTCCTTTTCTTATGTGTTTGTTCGGTAGGGAGGCTACTTGATGAAGCCGCCTGCCCCGCCAACTAGCTCGATGTGGCCGGTTTCAACATCGGCGGTGACCATCTTGGCAACTTCCTGGGCGAACTCGTTGACAGTGTAGAGCTTGCCGGCCTCTTCGCGGCGGGCCTCAATGGCGCCAGGGTGCAGGCGGTTAAGCAGGGCTGCTGTGACAGTACCCTCAATCATATCAGCAGAGACAACGACCAGGGAGATACCCTTTTCGGTCAGGGCAGGGATTTCTGCCAGGAGGGCGTCCTCACCGGCGCGCTTGGACTCAGCAACAGGCTTGTACTCGGGCATGGTCTCTACTTCGCGAATGAAGTGAGCCTGGTGGCTGGTCACAAAAACGATGCGGCCACCCTCGCTCATTTTCTCGGCAGCCAGGCGGGCTAGGCGCAGCTGGGAGTCGCGGTTCAGTACCATGGCGTAGTCATCGGGCATACCGGCTTCCATGCCACCAGAGGCGTTAAGAATCAGGTAGTCCAGGGAACCAAAGTTCTCGATGGCAGCATCAACTAGGGTAGCGGCGTCCTCAGCCTTGGTAACATCGCCCTGCACGGCAATGGCCTTACCGCCAGCTTCTTCAATGGCGGCAACAACCTTGGTGGCACGCGGTGCCTTAGAGCGGTAGTTGACGACGATGTTAGCGCCCTGGGCGGCAAGAATCTGGGCGGTGTCTGCGCCCACGCCGCGGGAGGAGCCGGTGATGATGATGGTCTTGTTCTGAAGTGGCATTCTTAGTCCTTATAAGCGTTGTACAAATGATGACTGCGGAGGGGATAGAGGGGAGCTACCGCCCTTGCTCTGGCGTATACACCAACTAGGCTACTCTTGTTGACCCGTTTAGTGCCCCATGCCCAGGCCGCCGTCAACAGGGATAACGGCACCAGAGATGTAAGCTGCGGCATCGGAGGCCAGGAAGAGGGCTACATCAGCAATTTCTTTGGGCTGGGCAAAACGGCGGGCGGGAATGGAGTCAGTGTACTGCTTTTTGAGGTCCTCAGGGAGGGTTTCGGTCATGTCGGTGGTGATGAAGCCGGGGGCGATGACGTTGGCGGTGATGTTGCGGGCGCCAAGTTCGCGGGTGATGGAACGGGCCATGCCCACAAGCCCTGCCTTTGAGGCAGAGTAGTTGACCTGGCCGGGGTTGCCGTAGAGGCCTACGACGGAGGAGATGAAGATGATGCGGCCGCCCTTATTTTTGAGCAGGCCCTTGGTGGCGCGCTGGGCTACGCGGAAGGCGCCGGTGAGGTTGGTGTCGATGACGGAGGTGAAGTCCTCTTCTTTCATGCGCATGAGCAGGGTGTCTTTGGTGATGCCTGCGTTAGCGATGATGGTGCCGATGGGGCCAAATTCTGCTTCGACGGTGGTGAAGGCTGCGTTGATGGAGGCGGCGTCGGTGACGTCTGCCTTGACGGCGAAGAATTCAGCAGGCGGTTCGCCGCTGCGGTAGGTGATGGCTACCTGGTAGCCTGCTTTTTTGAATTCGGTGGCGATAGCGTAGCCGATGCCGCGGTTGCCGCCGGTAATAAGTACGGTGGGGTTGGTCATTGTTTCACCTTGGTGTGGGGGTTTGTTTCTGCACCTATCTTACGCTGTTGTGTTTTGTGTGGTGGCCTCTTTAGAACAGATGCGTGTTATTTGGTACGGATAGTTCGGTTAAGGGTTGGGGTGGGTGTAAGGGGCGGGGGTAGACTGGTGGGGTGAGTTTGAGCCTGATGTGAGGGGTGCCTGTGGCGCAGAAGTTTTGGACGGCTGAGGATCTAAAGAAGGCCGGATACTCATCAGATGAGCCTGAAATTTTTGAAATCACCGCCGCTAGTGAACGCCAGTCTGCGGGTGTGAGTTCTAGGGCTAAGGCTTATGCCTTCAAAATGTTTTTGCGCCTTGTTTTTATTATTGCCGCAGTCATGGTTGATGGGTTCTGGCAGTGGATCTGCCTGGGGGTAGCAGCCATTATCCCCTGGATGGCAGTAACGGTAGCTAACGGTGACACCCCGCAGGGTAGCAAGGGGTTTTCTTCCATGCTGCCCCCTGAACAGCAAGCTGCTATTGAGGCAGCCCAGGCTGACCGTGCGGCCCGCACCGCCTCCTATAACAGTGCGGACGCAACCAACCAGAGTAAAGACGATAAGACAGCGAGCGCTTGGCCCACAGATGCTAAGGGCGGCCCAGCAGGTGAGCCTGTAATGATTGAGGGTGATGTGCTGTGGGGCACTGAGGATGGTAAGGAGCAGTAAGTGGATATTTTAGGTTCTTTGAATCAGAGCCAGGCAGGTAAGAGCACCCAGGGCCCGGATTTTGTTAAGTGTAGCCGCAAGGGGTGCCAGGCCCAGGCTTGTTTTGAGTTGCTCTGGAATAACCCTAAGGTGCACACGGCAGACCGGCTCAAGAGCTGGGTGGCCTGTGAGGAGCATGTGCAGTTTTTGCAGGATTTTTTGGTGGCCCGTGGTTTTTGGAAGCAGACTCTTCCCCTGGGGTAGGTTGGTTGATTGTGAAGAAGTACGGTTTTTTGCTCTCTGGGCAGTGGGTTGGTCTGTTTGTGCTGACGGTGGTGGCCTCCTTGATATGCCTGTATTTGGCGAGCTGGCAGATGGGCCGGAAGGAGGCGCTAGATTTTTCTAATGAGCGTATTGTGCAGAACTATGATGCTGCCCCGCTGGATTTTGCTGATGATCCTGGCTTGTTTGCGTCCGCCCACCCTGAGTTGCGCTGGCAGCCGGTGAGAATCAGTGGCCGCTATCTGGGTGAGCACCAGTTATTGGTGCGTAATCGCCCTTATAAGGGGCTCAACGGTTTTGAGGTGCTGGTGCCTTTCCAGACAGATCAGGGCCCTATTGTGGTGGTTAACCGGGGGTGGATGGAGGCCGCATTTGGGGATGCTGGCTCTACTGCCCTACCGGTGCCGCAGGCTCCTAGTGGTGAGGTGACGGTGACGGTGCGCCTGGTAGAAGGGGAGGCTGATATGGGGGTTTCGTCTCTTGATGGGCAAATTAGCAGTATTGATCTGCCAGAGGTTGCCCAGCTGACTGGTTTGAGTGTTGATACGGCTAATTATGGTGTGCTGGCTTCTGAGAGCCCAGCGGCTGCCAGTGCCCCGATTGCTAAGGATAAGCCGGAGGAAGATTATGGGCCTAATCTGTCGTATTCGGTGCAGTGGTATTGTTTTGCGCTCATGTTCTATGTGGCCTATTTTTGGTCTGCCCGGCAGAAGGTGCGTAATGATGAGTTAGATGCTCAGGTTGCCGCAGAACTTGAGGCCTATTTTGGTCAGTTCTATGAGGCTGATGGCACCTATATTGGTGATGAGGATGAAGAGGTGATACGCCGCCGCATGGAGTTTGTGGATGATATGCCCGCGCATATGAAGTCCATTGTGCGCCCTAAGGTTGCTCGGCGTAGCCAGAAGGTGACCGATGAAGAGATTGAAGATGCCCTGCTCGATGAGGGGCTTGACCGGTAAACACAGAGCATTAGAACAGGTGTTCGATTCTGTGTTAAAGTGGTATTTTCACTCTGGCTAGCACTATTTTGCTTGAAGGATCGCACCATTATGATGGGTTATTCCCACTCTATTAGCGCAGCAGCAGCCTGGCTGGCTCTCAATGAGGTAGGGGTGCTGGGCATCGATGACCCCACAACCCTGGCTGTTACCACCTTGGCGGCAGCAGGGGCAGGAATGCTCCCAGATATCGACCACCACAACGGGACTATTGCCCACTCGATTCCGCCGGTAAGCCGTTGGATAGCGCTACTGGTGGCCCGGCTTTCCGGGGGGCACCGTAAGGGAACCCACTCCCTGGTAGGTTTGGCAGCTTTTTGGGCCTTAGCTTTCTTTGCCGACCGGCTCACCTATGCAGGTATCCCTATTCTGGCCCTAGCGCTGGCGGGTTTTGCTGGCGGCTTAGCCTTGCGCATTTTCAAGGCCCCAGGTGGGTGGCTGGGTGCCCTAGCAGTGATCGCTGGGACTATATACACTGATTCTCTTGCCCTGATGCCTTGGGCGGTTCTCACCGGGGCAACCGCCCATATTGTGGGTGATGCCCTCACTACCCGCGGGGTCAACCCCCTATGGCCCATGACCATCAAACCTCTAGTGCCCAGTAAGCTCTGGCGCAAGAGCGGTTACATGGCACTGCCCATCTTGGGGGATGCAGGTTCGGCCCGGGAAAATTTTCTCACCGCCACCCTCACCGTCTATATCGGGCTTTACCTCCTGGCCTTCTTCGGTTTCATGACCACCTACCCTGGCCAGCTCATAGGTAGCGTCTTCGCCGGCATCTAAGACCTCAAAATACGCTGAGGGCCCGGCACCTATAGGTACCGGGCCCTCATAGTTCACACAGATTACACGTCTAAAAAGTCACTTACAGTGGTAGGTGAAGAGGAAAAGAAGATGCGCACAACCTGGACGAGCAGGTGTTAGTCTTCAGTCCAAAATACGTCGACCTCTACGCCATCTTCTGAGATAAGGGGGTAGCGTACGTCGTGTGATTCCAGCATTGAATCGTCCTTTCAAACTTTTACCCAACAACGGTGTTGGTTCTCTGGTATTAATTCTCTGCGCCGCTTCGTCACTGAAGCGGTCTTCATCGAACCTATGGGAAGTTGACTTCCGCAACTAACCAATACTCTACGCCGTGAGGATAGGTAGATTCCAGCACACGCAGAACTTTATCATTTCGTTATATGTGCTTTTGTCGAAAAACCCACGAATCACATAGTCTCTCACCAAACAAGGTAGTGAAACCACAAGTGGGATTTCGTAAAAAACAGACACACAAGCCTATTTGTACGAACCTTTCATAATACCCTGATGCAAAGATGCCCCGCCCGGTCAGCACCGGGCGGGGCAATCGTCCGCACATCTTTACCTGCTGCACCTAGGCTAGGGAAATAAGATCCTGGTATTCCTTACTCCACAAAT
Source organism: Rothia sp. 88186D007BW (assembly GCF_053544215.1). Taxonomy (NCBI): domain Bacteria; kingdom Bacillati; phylum Actinomycetota; class Actinomycetes; order Micrococcales; family Micrococcaceae; genus Rothia; species Rothia sp. 88186D007BW. Next base: position 13,591 of record NZ_JBPPTR010000017.1, read on the forward strand.
CTTCCACCGCATCAGGTAGCAAGAGCACACGCTCAGGGTCAAGAGCCTCAACAGCGCCCTCATCGTGAGAAACCATAACAATAGCGCCCTGATAGTTCTTCAAAGCATTCAAAATCTCTTCACGCGAAGCCGGGTCAAGGTTGTTCGTCGGCTCATCTAGCAGCAAAACATTAGCGGACGAAGCCACCAAGGTTGCCAACGACAAGCGAGTCTTCTCACCACCAGAGAGCACCCCTGCAGGCTTATCCACATCATCACCCGAAAAGAGGAAAGAACCAAGGATAGTACGAACCCGAGTATCATCAAGGTCAGGGGCAGCTGACTTCATATTCTCAAAGATCGTGCGATCATGATCAAGGATTTCATGCTCCTGGGCAAAGTAACCCACCTTCGCCCCATGACCATAAATAACCTCACCAGTATCAGGTTGAGTGCTCTTAGCCAGCATGCGCAGCAAGGTGGTCTTACCAGCACCGTTAAAGCCCAGCACCACCACACGCGAACCGCGGTCAATCGCCAAATCAACATCGGTAAAGATTTCTAGCGAACCATAGCTCTTGGAAAGACCGGTTGCAGAAAGAGGTGTCTTACCGCAAGGGGCAGGGTCAGGGAAGCGAATGGCGGCGACCTTATCAACCTGACGCTCATCTTCTAGGCCACGCATGAGCTTTTCAGCACGCTTAATCATCTGCTGGGCAGCTACCGCCTTAGTAGCCTTAGCGCGCATCTTATTAGCCTGATCCATCAGAGCTGAGGCCTTCTTCTGGGCGTTGGCGCGCTCGCGCTTGCGGCGAGCCTCATCCTGCTCGCGCTGTAAGAGGTAGTTCTTCCAGCCCATGTTGTAGATATCAATGACGCAGCGGTTGGCATCTAGATAGAAAACCTTATTGACCACCAGTTCCATCAGTTCAACATCGTGGGAAATGACTAGGATGCCACCCTGGTAGTTCTTCAAAAATTCGCGCAACCAGATCACAGAGTCAGCGTCCAGGTGGTTGGTGGGCTCATCAAGCAGCATGGTATCTGCATTAGCAAAGAGGATGCGGGCCAGTTCCACGCGGCGGCGCTGACCACCGGAAAGAGTTGAGAGGGGCTGGTTGAGCACACGCTCTGGCAGGTCAAGGTTAGCGGTAATGGTTGCAGCCTCCGATTCGGCAGCGTAGCCGCCACCGGCAATGAATTCAGTCTCTAGCCGGTCATAGCGGCGCATGCCCTTGGCGTGCTCTGCGGGGTCCTCGCTGGCCATCATCTCTTGGGCCTGGCGCATTTTGCGGGCTACCCCATCGAGGCCGCGGGCTGAGAAGATACGGTCTTTAGCAAGCTGGGTCATATCGTCGACTTTAGGGTCCTGGGGCAGGTAGCCGATGGTTCCCCCGCGGGTGACGGTGCCGTCAGCAGGTAGGGTGAGCCCGGCTAGCACCTTGGTCATGGTGGTTTTACCGGCGCCGTTACGGCCTACCAGGCCAACTTTATCGCCCTTGTCGATGCGGAAGGTGACGTCCTCCATGAGCAGGCGGGCGCCAGCTCGCAGTTCGAGGTTGTTGACTGACAGCACGGGTCTGCTCCTTGGGTAGGGGTCGGTTGGCCAGCTCTCTATCTTACCTGGCAGGTGAGGGATGGTCGATATGGTGAGGGGCTGTGGGTGTATGAGTGCGTGGGCTGGTTTTAATGCCGGATGAAAGATACCGATTTTGAACGGTGTTCAAAACAGGTTTATAGTAAGAGACATGACATCTACACAAACCTCCCCCCAGCACGCACGCGCCACAGCAAACCCCGGCCGCGACCTAGCCCTCATCGCAGTATTCGCAGCCTTCATCACCGTCTGCGCCCTCCTACCAGCCTTCCCCGTAGGCCCGGCAGCAGTACCGATTACCCTCCAAACCCTAGGCATCTACATCGCAGCCCTCACCCTCGGCGGCCCCCGCGCCGCCTTAGCTGTAGCCCTTTACGTCCTCGCCGGCCTACTTGGCCTGCCCGTCTTCTCCGGTGGACGCAGCGGACTAGGCACCATCGCGGCCCCCTCCTTTGGCTACCTAGTAGGCTTCATCCCCGGTGCCCTTGCCGCCGGTACCATCGCCTACACCGCCCTACGCCGCCGCCTGAACGGGGCCAGCCTTTTTGGGGCCTTCGTCCTAGCAGTACTAGCCGGATTTGTTCTCATCCAAATCTTCGGCATCATCGGCATGATAATCAACGCCCACCTTGACCTAGGCACCGCTGTAGGCGCCGCCCTCATCTACATCCCCGGTGACCTCATCAAGAGCCTGGTTGCGGTACTAGTAGCCCTGGCCGTACACCGTGCCTTCCCCACCCTGGCCCGCCGCTAGGTACGATAGAGCCTGTGTTCTTTTCTCGCTCTTCACGCACAGCCACAGCAAGCCCGTCGCCCCAGTTCACGGACGACGGGCTGCTTGCTACCTGCCAAGCCACCGTCACCGTTGATACCGGCACCGACCAACGCACCCTCCTACAGGGCATCACCGTAAAACTCACCTCCCCACGCACCGCCGTACTAGGCCTCAACGGGTCGGGTAAATCCACTTTTCTGCGCCTCTTCAACGGCCTCTCCCCCCTCACCTCAGGTGAAGTAAACGTGCACGGAGTCAGCCTTAGCCAGAACCTACCTGCGGTGCGCTCACGGGTAGGCATGCTCTTCTCCGACCCCGGCGCCCAACTGGTAATGCCCACCGGGGTTGAAGATGTTGAACTCTCCCTCCAGCACATCAAAGGTAAGGACGCCCGCCGCGCAGCCGCCCTGGATGCTCTAGCACAGCGCGGGGTTGAGCACCGCGCCTTTGACTCTGTCTACAACCTCTCCGGCGGTGAAAAACAACTCACTGCCCTAGCTGCCGTTCTAGCCGTAAACCCTAAAGTTCTACTGCTAGATGAACCCACCACTCTCTTAGACCTAAGGAACAGGTTAAGGTTCATTGATCTACTTGACGCCCTCCCCCAGCAGCAAGTCATCTCAACCCACGACCTAGACCTTGCTGCCACCTGCGACGAAGCAATCGTCATCCACCGCGGCCGGCTCCTGGCCCAGGGGCCAGCAGCAGATATCCTGGCAGACTACCAACACTGGTGCGCCACAGACTTCCCCACCCTACCCACACTAGATGAGCACCAGCGTCCTGACGGGGCTCAGGCATGAACATCGCCAACCAGCTCTTTGGCACCTACCAGCCCCTGAACACCCCCATACACCGGGCACCCCTCTGGGCCAAAGGAACCTTCATACTGGCCCTCACTATCTACCTGGCAGCCACCAGCCACTGGGCCTTCGGCCTGGCAGCCCTCACCCTGGTACTCACACTGGGGGCTCTAGCAAAAATTCCGGGGCGCACCTGGGTTCAAGCCCTAGCTTCCCTTGCCTGGCTACTGGTGATCTTGTCGGTCTACTACCTGGTCAGCGGCAAAACAGCCGCCGGGGCCGACGTCATTTTGACCCTACTGACCATGATTGCTGCCTCAAAGGTACTCCTCTGGTCCACCCCCATGCCGACTATCATTGACGGCTTCGTCTGGCTATGCACCCCCCTCACATGGGTAGGCGGCTCACCTGAACGCGTCGGACTGGCCCTAGCCCTGATGGTGCGCTCTATCCCGGTGATTATGGATAGCTGGCGGCTCATTCAGGCAGCAGTGACAGCCCGCGGCATAAAAGTCTCACAATTCCGGCTCTTCATCCCCCTAGTCATTGCAACAGTCGCCTACGCCCAGGAAACCGGCGACGCCCTGGCCGCACGGGGCCTTGATACACCATAAAGCCCTCAAAGGAGCAAGATGTCACCCAGGGGGCGACCATCGTGGTGGTGGCCCAGCGTATCGGTACGGCACGGGAGGCCGATAAGATTCTGGTACTTGATAAGGGCCGCCTGGTCGGCTCCGGCTCCCACACCGAGCCGATAGGAGCCCGCTCCTTCTCTATTGGTTACTGAATATTGGCGCCTGAACCTGCTGACCAGGCTAAAATATGTGTGATTGCACCTACACCTTCTCGCACAGTCACGAGGCGCTATGTCTAACTTTGCTTTTGTTTACCAGGCCCTGCCAGAGCTCTACCAGGATTGCGCCAAGGCCGAGGGCTATCGAGGGCTTGGTTGAGCACATCTACCGCGTGCGGGGCATCTACCGCCCTGAGCAAGCCACGCTGGCAACCCTGACCAGCAATGAGGCTTTCTCGGTATATCTCGACAATGACAAGCGCCTGAAGTTCAAGACCATCCGCCATCTGGGAAACGATGCAGCCCATAACTCCAGGAAGATTCTTTCTGAGCGGGACGCCGAGCGGGCGGTGACCGACCTATATCACCTGATGGTCTGGGGCGTGTATAACCATTCGGCAAACCCAGCCCTAGCTCCTATGGGTAGGGCTTTTGACCGCCAGCTGATTCCCACGCTGCGCCGTCAGGCGGAGCAGCGGGCCCTGACCCAGCAGCGCATGGCTGAGGCTGAGGCAGAACGCACAGCTGAGATGGAGAGGATAGCAGCTGAACACCAGGCGCGGGTGGATGCTATGGACGCCGAGCTGGAGCGTCTTCGCGCCCAGTTGGCTGAAGCCCAGGCGGCCAAGACCCTGCCAGATACCCACGACTACAAGGAGGCGGAGACCCGCGACTACTTCATCGACTTGCTCCTGGGAGAAGCTGGCTGGCCCCTTGCTCATAAGCGTGACCGCGAGTACCCGGTAACGGGGCTGCCCACTCCCAGCGGGTCGGGTCGGGTTGATTATGTGCTGTGGGGCAGGGACGGCCGCCCCCTCGGCGTGGTCGAAGCCAAGCGGACCCGGGAGTCAGTAGATATTGGCCGCGACCAGGCCAAAGCATATGCGGACGCGCTCCAGGCGGCAACCGGCGTCCGTCCAGTTATTTTCTATACCAACGGCTATACCCACTACCTGTGGGATGACGCTGCCGGTTACCCGCCGCGTGAGGTGCAGGGGTTCCTCACCGAGGATGAGCTGGCCCTCATGATAGAGCGCAGAACCAGCCGCCAGCAGTTGAGCGGGCAGCAGGTCAATACTGAGATTGCGGGGCGCGGCTATCAGTTGCGGGCTGTTGCGTCGGTGGCTGAGTCATTTGACGCCCGCCGCCGTAAGGCCCTGCTGGTGATGGCGACCGGTTCGGGTAAGACCCGCACAACCATCGCCCTGGTGGATTTGCTGTCGCGGGCTGGGTGGGTCAAGCGCGTGTTGTTCCTTGCTGACCGCACCGCCCTGGTCAATCAGGCGGTCAAGGCCTCCAAGGCTCACCTTCCTAACCTGGCTACAGTGAATCTGGTAGAAGATAGGCAGGCCAATGGCCGGGTTTTTGCCAGCACCTACCCCACCATGCTAAACATCATTAACCGCACCCGGGCCGAGGGCGAAGCTACCCTGCGCGAATTCGGTCCCGGCTATTTTGATCTGATTGTGGTCGATGAGGCTCACCGGTCGGTCTATGCCAAGTACAAGGCGATTTTTGACTACTTTGACGCCCTGCTGGTGGGGCTCACCGCTACCCCTAAGGACGAGGTTGATTTCAATACCTATGCTCTCTTTGACATGGAGGCCGGGGTCCCGACCGATGCCTATACCCTCGACCAGGCGGTCAGCGATGGTTATCTAGTGCCGACGCGGGGCTTTAGCGTGGGAACCCGTTTCTTGCGTGAGGGTATCCGTTATGATCAGCTGAGTGAGGCGGAGCAGGAGCAGTGGGAATCTGCCGACTGGGGTGATGCTGTGCCCGAAGAAATTACCAGCGAAGCCCTGAATCGTTTTCTCTTTAACGCCGATACGGTCGATAAGGTGCTGACCACACTCATGGAGCACGGCTACCGGGTAGCTGACGGTGAGTTACTAGGTAAGACTATTATTTTTGCTAAGAACCAGGCCCACGCTGATTTTATCTACGAACGGTTTAACGCGCTCTTCCCCGGCTACGGCGGCTCCTATGCCCAGGTAATTACCAACCGCACGTATGTGGCGGAGTCGGCGATTGAGAAGTTCTCGCAGCCGGAGTCTCTGCCCCGCATTGCCATTAGCGTGGATATGCTCGATACCGGCATTGATGTGCCCGAGATTCTGAACCTGGTCTTTTTCAAGCTGGTACGGGCCAAGACCGGTGATTCTGCCGCACTGGCCCGCACCAAAGAGGTGGCTCAGACCCTCGCCGAGAACCTCCTGCTGACCAAGGCAGCGGTACCTGCCATCGCGGCCGTCCTGCCCTACCTGGAGCAACTGGCCGCAGATGACTGGTGGGTGGATGTCTCCCCTGCCCTGCTGGAGTTTATGCGCAAGAAGCTGCGCGGTGTCACCCACCTGCTCGATAAGGGCCAGAAGAAGATTGTCTACACCAATTTTCAGGACGAGCTTATCGAGCCGGTAGAGGTCGAGGTAGTGCGCACCCAGGTGGGTATGAACCAGGAACGGTTTGAGCAGAAAATGCAGGAGTACCTGCGCGAACACCTGGATGCGGTTGCTGTGCAGAAGGTTCTTCGCGGCAAGCAACTAACGGACGAGGATTTTGCGGCTCTGGCTGATCTGATTGATGCTTCGGGTATTGGTGGGCCGGCGAATGTGCAGGTGGCGCGTGAGTCCGGGGGTCTGGGTGTGTTTGTGCGCTCGCTGGTGGGTTTGAGCAGGGACGAGGCCCGGGCGGCTTTTGCGGTCTTTTTGGATGAGTCGCGGTATTCGGCGACGCAGATTCGGTTTGTGCAGCGCATTGTGGATGAGCTGAGTGAGAATGGCACGGTTGACCCGTCTCGTCTCTATGAGGACCCCTATGTGAGTTTGGGTGACCCGCTTGAGATGCTCGGAGACGATGACGCCTTTGAGATTGTTTCGATTCTCAACCGAATCAGGGCTACGGCCGAGGTAGCTTAAGAGTTATCTAGCCGAATCATAGCCATACGAACAGTTGTTTGAAGCGGGACAAGGTATTTTTCTAAGATTTCGTAAATTACTTCAGCATCTACAGCAAAATACTTATGAATCAGAAAATTTCTAAGCCCCACGATTGCAACCCAGTCTATATCTGGGTAATGAGCTGTTAAGTCTTTTGGCAGATGGTTCACAGCTTCCCCAATAATTCCGAGGTTCCGTTCGATAGCGTCTAACGCCATGTCTGAAAATTTTGGGTCTTTTAAATGGGCTGAGTAATCAAGACATGCGGAGATCGCGGTGGCGATCTCTTCAAGGCGAAAAATAGGTGAACGACTCATAGTGTTACTAGGTCTTTCTTAGATTCTACTGAGATTTTCTCTCGCAAAACCGTGGGCGTAACAACATCAACCCTGACGCCTAAGAGCCTCCTGAGGGATTCGGCTATTCCAGCGAGTTTCATGATGGTTGCGCCTTTGGTGTCGTCAATGTCAACCGTGATGTCGATGTCGCTCTGTGCATGAGCGTCCCCGCGTGCGACTGAACCGAAAAGCCTGGGATTGGTGGCTCCATACTTGCGGAAGATTGCGCCGATAGCATCGCTGTTATCAGCAATGAGTTTCTGTAGTCTCAGTGAATCTGCGCTGGCTGTCATGTTCCCTAGTCTACGCAAGGTTTTCTTCCCTGGGTAGGGGGTGCCTTGAGGCATAACCCCATAGACTTAGAGCTATGGCTATTGCAATCTCGGGCGAGACTAAATCGCGTATTGATCGTATTTGGAATGATTTTTGGTCGGGTGGTATTTCTAATCCGCTAGAGATTATTGAGCAGATGACCTATTTGCTGTTTATTCGTCGTTTGGATGATGCGCAGACTCGGGCTGAGAAGAAGGCTCGGTTGACTGGCCGCCCGGTGGAGAACCCGGTCTTTGGTGAGGGCCAGGAGCTGTTGCGGTGGCAGAATTTTAAGAATCAGGACCCGCAGGTCATGTTCGACCTGATGAATACTGGTATTTTCCCCTTTTTGCGGAATTTGGGGAGTCAGGTGGGTGGTGAGGCGTCCACTTATTCGCAGCATATGAAGGACGCTACTTTCCGTATTCCTTCCCCTGCCTTGTTGGCTAAGGTTGTTGATCAGTTAGATGCGATAGCTCTTGATGATCTTGATACGAGTGGTGACTTGTATGAGTACATGCTGTCAAAGTTGGCAACGTCGGGTACTAATGGCCAGTTCCGCACTCCGCGTCACATTATTGAGTTGATGGTGGCGATGATGGCCCCTGATGTTGAGGACGTCATTGTGGACCCTGCCTGCGGTACGGCTGGTTTTTTGGTGGCGGCTGCTGAGTGGGTGCGTGAGAATCGTGACCCGTTTACGAATGCGAAGCACCGGGAGCATTTCCATGGGGGTATGTTCCACGGGTATGACTTTGATTCGACCATGTTGCGTATTGGGTCGATGAATATGATGTTGCACGGGGTGAATAACCCTGATATTCGCTACCGTGATTCTTTGAGTGAGGGTGCCAGTGAGGACGCCGAGAAGTACTCTTTGATTCTGGCGAATCCGCCGTTTGCGGGGAGCTTGGATTATGAGGCGACCAGTCAGGATTTGTTGAAGGTCGCTAAGACCAAGAAGACTGAGTTGCTGTTTTTGGCTCTGTTTTTGAAGTTGTTGAAGCCTGGTGGGCGGGCTGCGGTGATTGTGCCGGATGGTGTTTTGTTTGGGTCGTCGAAGGCTCATAAGGACGTTCGCCGCGCCTTGGTTGAGGACCAGAAGCTGGACGCTGTGGTGAAGTTACCTTCGGGTGTCTTTAAGCCTTATGCGGGTGTATCGACTGCGATTTTGTTCTTTACGAAGACGAATTCGGGTGGCACTGACGAGGTGTGGTTCTTTGATGTGGAGGCTGATGGGTTCAGCCTGGATGATAAGCGGAACCCGGTGGAGGCTAATGACTTGCCGGAGGTTTTGAAGCGCTGGGCTGAGCGTGATGGGGCTGAGCGTGAGCGGGCCCGCACGGAGCAGTCTTTTACGGTGCCGAAGAGTGAGATTGTGGAGCAGGGCTATGACCTCTCTATTAACCGCTATAAGGAGCTGGTTTTTGAAGAGGTGGTCTACCGCTCCCCTGAGGAGATTATTGCGGAGCTGGAGCAGACCCAGCGCGAAATTGGCGAGCACATTGAGCAGCTGAAGAAGGTGATGGGGCTGTGAGTGAATCAGTAGTTGTTGAACTCGGAGAGCTCGCACCTAAAATACCGTCAGTTAACCCAGCCAGGTTTCCTGATGAGGTTTTCGATTTGTTGAGCATCCCTGCCTATGATGCAGGTGCCCCTCAGGTAGTTTCTGGTTCTGAAATCGGCTCAAATAAGCAACTGGTTGAACCTGGCGATGTAATGATTTCAAAGATCGTCCCCCACATCCGCCGGGTGTGGGTTGTTCCTATGCCATCTGAACAAGGACGTCGCCAGCTGGCTTCTAGCGAGTGGATAGTTTTTCGTACCGACAGAGTGCTAAACCGTTGGCTTCGTTTCTATTTGCTCAGCGATTCCTTTCATGCCCAGTTTATGAATACTGTTGCTGGTGTGGGTGGTTCCTTACTTCGTGCTCGTCCTCAGTTCGTCAAGAAAATCAAGTTGACTATTCCGCCCGTAGCTCAGTAGAAAAAAGAAGCTGAAGTTGAAGAACTTAAGGCTACCATCCAGCTAAAGCGTGAGTGCCAGCAGGAACTTTTCAAAGAGTTGGCCTATTCCTACTTTAGAGCGATCTTCATTTTAGAGGAACTTCCCAAAAAGCCACTCGGAGCAGTCATCGAAGGACTCGAAGGGGGTAAGAATTTAGTTGCAAAAAGCCAAAAGATTTATTCTAAATATAGGGTTCTTAAAATAAGTGCTGTAACAAAGGAAAATTTCTCGTCCTCTGAAACAAAACCGCTCCCCACAGACTACGTTCCTCCAAGTGGGCACTTGGTTAAAAATGGTGATTTACTTATAAGCCGTGCCAACACAACTGAAATGGTTGGCTCTGTTGCTTTTGCCCGAGGAGTAGGAGAAAATATTGCACTCCCTGATAAAATATGGAAATTTATCTGGAAAAAAACCACAGAAGTACTGCCTGAATACATATACTTTCTACTGCAAACACCTGAATACAGGTTAAAAATCCAGCAACTATCTAGCGGCTCAAGCGGATCAATGAAAAACATATCCAAGTCTAAATTACTAAAATTAGATATACCAGTCCCTGATTTCAAACAACAACTACACTTCGCAGACTTATTCCAAAGATTGTCATAAAAATTTAGCAAACCCTTAATTCAAATATATAATCCACTTTATAAGAAAGTTGCATCTCACCACCTTGAGAGAAAATATTCTAAGACCTCAAAATTTGAATGAAATTTTTACTTTCCAAAATAAACTTAAAATTAACTACAGTAATTCCTCTGCTACAAGCGACCTCGACGGCGGAAATATTATAGAAATTACTATTAAAGAACCTACAAAATGTATCAGAAATAATGCAGAGTGTGAATACCCTTGTTCACTATTTAACGAAATCAATCCCAATGACCCGCAGAGGGTTACCCGTGTTATCCATATTCATGAAATAAATAATTTAGCAGCCTTCTACAGCTCTGAAGAAATCAGAAAAAAATACTTACGTCAAGGATACATGAAAGCTGCACTATGCGATTTAATAATTTATATGCTAGAAAGAAGCGAAGAGAGTTCCGAAATAATTGAAATCAGGCTCATAAATAGAGCGAAAGGATTTAACACTAATGGAGAATTAACGCCTATCTCCGCTTACAGCAATATATTCAATTTAACAGACCCTGCAGCCTCTGAAAATTTGTATATGATTTCAACGCCAGAAACAAGGACGTATGACATTGAGTATTATAGGGAATTGCTCTCATCCACACAGGTTAAGCTTGAAAATTAAGCTACCTAAGTGGATTCTGAATAGATAAAGTTTATGGTACGAGATTTGCTATAAATATGATGCTAATGTTGAAAAATATCGGTTGAACTAGACCCCATCCAATTCTCACAGAGTCCAGGAGGAAAATAATATGACTACGCTTAGTGAAATAAAAATTAATCAGTTCGTATTGCTAGAGGGAGGAATTTTCCCTGACGGACTAATTGTTCAGATAACCTCTATTAATCAAGATAAATTCACAGCAGTTGGGCCAGCAGCTGAAACTTACAGCCTTGATTCTAAATATTTTAAATTTTCACTGGTTAATATACCTCGTGATAGTTTGAATTTTAGACAAAATGATCCATCTTATGATTTTATTGCAAGGCAGGGAAAGGAGTCTTTCGAAGAATTAGTCAATATTATACTGCAAGCGTGAGCCTGCGGAACCCCTTATGAATAAGCTTCGAGGTACTAACTATGGCATATTCAAAAGTTCCCTTAGCATCCACAGATATCAAGAAGAGCTATGCCATACAGCTGATATTCCCCCAAGCTAATTTTCGTTTAATAACGCCAGCAAATCAGGTTCCCCGATCACAGCAATCCGCTGACCAGCTTCAATCAAAGAAATAGTTTTAAGTTCCTTACGGTTCTCTCCCAGTAGGGGCGGCATGCTTTCCTCAGCTCCGGCGCCAATCACCAAGACAGTGGTTTTCTTCGTCACCGACTTTGCAATATGGCCACCAGCAGCCTCAATTGCAGCCCAACACTCTTCACGGGTCATAACATCAAGCCCACCCGTCAAGGTAAAAGTCTCCCCTGCTATTCCCTCCGGCGCAGGAGCCACCGGAACAAAAGACGGAACATTATTTCGTCGAACCTTACGAGGCGCCGGAACGCGGTCAGTACGAATCATGCCTGAACTAGTTGGCCCACCCCAAGCGTCCTCAACCGAAGACGCCCCAACAAGCTCAACCAGACGTAAAGCAACCAAAGCCGCCATTAAGGAATCCTCACCAGCCTCATGGTGATGAAGCTGCTCTAGCCCAAAGAACTCAGCTAGAACGTCAAGACGGTGCTGGTCTAGCCCCGCAATCACACCAGTCTTACTCAACCTACGAGACAAGCTCAGTGTGCAATAAAAATCAGGAGCTAACTCATCAATACCTGCAACCTTATTGGCATGATTCCATACGGACCGGTCAAATCCCGAGTTATGAGCGATCACAGGCAGGTCGCCAATGATTTCCTGCATTCTCTGGCGAGTTTCAGCCCAACCCACACCATCAGCTTCGACCATTGCAGCAGTAATACCGTGGATACTCACATTTAAGGGGTGAAAATCAGCAACAGACTCATGAGGCTTCACCAGCCATGAAATAGTCTCCACGACTTGGCCGCCCCTCACAACCGTCAAACCAACTGCACAAGCCGAAGCCCGGCTCGCATTTGCAGTCTCAAAATCAACGGCAACAAAATCTACAGAAGCGTTAGACACAGTACACTAGTCCTTCTTAAGTAAAGCGAATAAGTGGTTTCAAGCCACAGTCAAAGTGGCTACAGAATTGATTCTCGTTGCAAACTCAGAACCAGTGACAGCGAAATTCTGACCTGGAGTTTCATCCATAGTCTTCATCCAGTCCAAGGTCGTCGCCTCTGTAGAGATATCGGTATAGGAGCTAGTTTTAACTTCTTGGCTGTTCCATAACAGGTTACGCGCAACAATTTCGTTCCCGTCATTGGTTACCAACACGACAACAGGAACGTTTAGCCGTTCAATCCGGTGAAAAGTTAGAGCTGCGGACTCTTCAGCAGCAGCAGGAACCACCGTTAGTTCCGCTTCGTCAGGAGAGCTTTTCATGACCGCCTTAACAAATGCCTTACCTTCGACGGTTGTTCTGGCGGCCCGGCTAAATGACGCCGCCAGTTGAGCTCTCTTCATGATTACTTTTTCGGATGCCATTCTCGCCACCTTTCAAACGCTTCACCAATAACGTAGCTACAAGCTTCATCATACGCTTCGTGGCTATCCTCAGCACTATTTAATACTCGAATGCCCCGAGCAGGTAGCTTCTTTTTAGGCCTCAGATAATCACCAACATGGTAGTGGAAGTTCTCGTGAGCTGAGCATGCTCGAATCACATCAACCACACCTTTTAAAGGTGTATGGTAGGCCATTAATCCAACGCTGAAATTTACAACTAAAGGAGGCTTATTCAAAAGTAGACACGCACCCCACACCCACCAACTAGACAACGGCCCCACCCGCGGCAAAAATATG
>NZ_JBPPTR010000018.1:0-17933 GCF_053544215.1 Rothia sp. 88186D007BW
CCTGTGACCCCAACCGGATTTGAACCGGTGTTGCCGCCGTGAGAGGGCGGAGTACTAGGCCGCTATACGATGGGGCCGAAACTCTTGCGAGCTGCTGCCTTTTTTGGCAACAGATAAAACTATACACGCCCGGTTTACCCGGTGGCAACCTGTATTATAGTTAGCTCCACCACGCACAAGACTGCTATCTGGATAGATACATAGGTAAGAGGGTGCGGGGTAGATGATTTAGTGCATAGAAAAATCCCCCGCTTCAGAAGAAGCGAGGGATTTTAGCCTGTGACCCCAACCGGATTTGAACCGGTGTTGCCGCCGTGAGAGGGCGGAGTACTAGGCCGCTATACGATGGGGCCATAACACCTTGAAACAAGATGTTCGCTGGGATACCAGGACTCGAACCTAGAATGACGGTACCAGAAACCGTAGTGTTGCCAATTACACCATATCCCATTATTATTTGCTTCGACTCATTTCCTTTGAGAATTCATCGCCGCAACGAGTAATAACTCTATACGAGCTACCAAGAGCGTGCAACTCGAAATCTGTAGAGCTACCTCACAACCAGCTGATTTACCTGGTGTTTACCCTGATTTTTAGCGGTTTTTGCCCCCAAAATTTTTGTCAAAAAACTTGAAAAAGCCACTGCGGGCGTCCGCACAGGCCTCTTTCTGCCCCTACAGCCAGGTAAAAAGTACCGCCCCGCTCCCCCACACAGGCAAGGAAACAGGGCGGCAAGTGAGCTAAAGCTCATAAAATAATGCTGCTAGTGGCATTAGGCCAAGGACGCACGCAGCTTCTTCAAACGGGCAAGGGAGGAATCCTTACCCAGAATCTCCATGGACTCAAAGAGGGGCGGTGAGATACGCTGGCCGCTCATAGCGGTACGCACCGGGCCAAAAGCCAGACGGGGCTTAATCTCCAGGCCCTCAACGATAGCTTCACGCAGGGCAGCCTCGATAGTTGCGGCAGTGAAATCATCCAGGGCCTCAACTGCGGTGATCGCCGCATCCAGAACAGCCGGGGCTGACTCTTTGAGCTGCTTGGCCGCGTCCTCAGCAACCTCAATCTCGCCATCTGCGGTAAAGAGGAAGCCTAGCAGGCCAGGGGCCTCACCCAGAAGCTGCATACGCTCCTGAACCAGGGGCGCAGCCTCAGTCAGAATAGTCTGCTCAGATTCGCTCAGGTTCTCAAAGCTCTCAGCAGAAACCAGCTCAGCCTTGTGCAAGAAAGGCACCAGGCGGTTGCGGAAATCCTCAGCCTCTAGCAGACGAATGTGGGTACCGTTAATTGCTTCAGCCTTCTTCAGGTCGAAGCGGGCAGGGTTAGCCAGAACATCCTTAATATCAAAGGCGGCAACCATCTGATCCATGGTGAAGATATCTTCATCGTGGGACAGGGACCAGCCCAACAGGGAGAGGTAGTTGAGCAGGCCTTCCTTGATGAAACCAGCATCGAGCAGGTTGTAGAGGCTGGATTCGGGGTCGCGCTTAGAGAGCTTCTTATTGCCCTGGCCCATCACATAAGGCATGTGCCCAAATTCAGGGATGAAGCTGGTCACACCAACCTCAACCAGGGCCCGGTAAAGAGCAATCTGGCGGGGAGTTGAAGACAGCAGGTCTTCACCGCGCAACACATGGGTGATGCCCATAAGAGCATCATCAACAGGGTTAACCAGGGTGTAAAGGGGCTTACCGTTGGCACGGACGACCACAAAGTCTGGAACAGAACCGGCCTTGAAAGTAATCTCACCGCGCACCAGGTCATTGAAGGTGATGTCTTCATCAGGCATGCGCAAGCGCAAGACGGGGGTGCGGCCCTCAGCCCGGTAGTCGGCCTTCTGCTCTTCGGTCAGGTCACGGTCAAAGTTGTCGTACCCCAGCTTGGGGTCTTCACCCTTAGCCTTGTGGCGCTCTTCAACCTCTTCGGGGGTTGAGAAGTCTTCGTAGATAAAGCCACCGGCCTTGAGCTTCTCTACCACCTCATCGTAGATGTCCATACGCTCTGATTGGCGGTAGGGGGCGTGGGGGCCGCCGATACCGACGCCCTCATCCCAGGTGATACCCAGCCACTGTAGGGATTCGAGTACCTGATTGAAGGATTCTTCGGAGTCACGGGCAGCGTCCGTATCTTCAATACGGAAGACCATGGTGCCACCGGTGTGCTTGGCGTAAGCCCAGTTGAAGAGGGCAGTTCGCACCATACCCACGTGGGGGGTGCCGGTGGGTGAAGGGCAGAAACGGACGCGGGTCTCTGAGGGGTCTTTGAGGTTCAGAGCGTAATCACTCATGGATGTGGGCACATCCCTTTCTTCTTGAAAGCTGTTCTTGGGTTCTAGTTTACTCGGCGCGGACGGTATTAATGAGGGAGCCGATACCCTCAACCTCAATTTCGACCTCGTTACCGGCGCTCAGGCGCCCTGCCCCGGCGGGGGTACCGGTCAGAATCACATCGCCCGGCAGCAGGGTGAAGTATTCGCTGGCGGCGGCGACTAGCTCGGCGACGGAGAAAACCATGTCGGCTGTGGTGCCGTCCTGTTTGAGGTCCCCATCCACCCAGGTTTGGATGGTGAGGTCGTCAGGATCGAGCTCGGTTTCAATCCAGGGGCCTAGGGGGCAGGAGCCGTCAAAGCCCTTGGCGCGGGCCCACTGAACGTCGGTATTTTGGGCGTCGCGGGCAGTCAGGTCATTGGCGACCGTGTAACCGTAAATCACCTCAGGCACACGATCCAGAGGCACGGACTTGGCGATACGGCCAATCACAACAGCCAATTCCCCTTCAAAGGAAACATCATCGGACCACTCAGGTAAGGCGATAGGGTCGCCAGGGCCAATGACGGAGGTGTTGGGCTTGAAGAAGAACTGAGGCGTTGTGGGGGTCTCGTTGCCCAGCTCGGAGGCGTGGTCGTGCCAGTTGCGGGCCGCCCCAATCACCTTGGAACGGGGAATAATGGGGGCCAGTAGGCGGACGTCCGCAACCGGGTACCGCTTATCGGTGGGGTTAATGCCGGTGTAGAAAGGGTCGCCGGAGAGAACAGTAACAGTCTCTTCACCAGGCTCACCTTCAACCAGGCCAAAGTGCAGGGTATCGTCTACAGTAAATCGGGCAATGCGCATACTTCTAGACTACCGGACTCACCTAGGGCGGAGGTGGCCTAAGCGAGTGTTTGCTTACTGTTGATTTTCTGCCTGGTACTCTTCGTGGGCTTTGATGATGTCACCAGCCAGGGCCTGAAGAAGTATATTAATTTTAGATAATCTCTACACATAATAATTTATCGATAGTTTTAAACTAGGCTAAAATCTGCTGATAACTCATCATTCCATCCACTCTGTGCACCTTTCCCAAGAGCGAGAACGATTATTCGAAATTCTATTTTAGAGTAACTCAAATGGATTCCCTCATTAATTTCCCCACTACAGAAAATTTCTCTTCAAGAAGAGATTTACCGTGACCCCATTCCAGAATTTATATCATGAGTATCATTCTTGAGGAACTTTCGATAAGAATCCCAATAGGATTGATGTCCTCTTAAAATATTTTCTACCAAGATTTCGTCAAATCCTTTAGAACCAAGAAGTTCTTTACGGCTTGGCAAAGAACGGACACACTTCAGAGTTCCAACAATATGTTGGCGGGATTCAGCACCAAACGAGTCCCGTTTATTCCCAAAGAAAACGGTATCTTTCATATAAGCGCCATATAGCTCAGCATTCTCTAGAGTTACCCCTATCAGATAAGCACCCTTTAAATCAGCTTCCTCAAGACAGGCTTCTCTTAAAATAGTTCTTTCAAAATTTGCTTTTTGTAAATTTGCTTTCTTAAGGTGAGCGCCCCATAATTTAGCTCTAATCATCGATGCATCCATCAGATTTGCCCCTTGCAGGAAAGCATTCTGCAATGTAGCTTTATCTAACTTTGCATTTTGAAGAGAGGCCCCCTCCAGATATGCATCTACTAAATAAGCTTTATTTAAATGAGCATTATTCAGTTCAGCACCCTCTAAGTGCACACCCCATAAATTTGCTCCCTCCAAATGTGCACCATGTAGTTTTGAATTCCGCAAATCCAGCTGACTTAAGTTAAGACCCCGCAAGTCCAAGTAGCTTAGATTAAAACTAGACCGACAGGCCTCTTTTATTTCAAATTCATTTTGACTATTTCCCTCATCACTCGCTTGATACCTGGGAAAAATATCCTGAATAACAGAATTTAGAGTACGAAGATCAAGTTCACTTCGCACATCCACTTCCTCATCTTCTAGCTCTTGATACACCCCAAAGATGATCTTAAGAATATTATGTTGCTGACCTTCTTTTTGTAGTGCAATTAAAGGTGAGGTAGAAGATAGCGTCTCCCAGTCCTTATAAAGGGCTGCTAACTGGAAGTAGGTAGCTGATACTTCCTTAGGAACATCTCCATAGCGGCGGGGGATAATCTCATGTAGTCTGTCATTGAGATTTTTAATCAGCTCCGCATCTAACTTCTGCTGTTCTCTTCTCCTCTTTTCTTCTTCTAGTGCTCTCTGATGCTCTAACTGGGTTTCAAGATGCTTCTGCTGGCTTTCTAGCTGAGTCTGTAAGTTCTTCTCCTGGGAAAGACGGTTCTCTTCCCCCGTCCTATAGCTCACCGCAACGGAGACCACCACACCCACAGCCGCAATCAGAGCAGCAAAGGCTGTAGCAATTCCCTGTCGGGCTTCTTTCCAGTCCCCGTTATAGGTAGCAAGAGTAAGAACCAGAACAGCTAGAGCCGATACCAGAAAAAGAGCAGGCAGAACAGCCACAACAATTCGAAAGAGCTGCTTACTATCACTTTCTGCCGACTTCTTACTTGAAGAAGCCCATACACTTACCGCGCCTGCGCCAAGGCAGCAGATTAAGGCTAGCCCCCAGTCCGCCCAGCCTAATGCTTCAAAGGTGAGATTCCAGTACTCACGCTTGTAAAATACCCCAGCCAATAACCAGCCATAGATAAAAGCACCTGCGCCCCAGGCACCCGTTACTAACACAAAACCCAATTCATGAGTCCGCCGTATCTTTTTTGCTACCTCAGGTTCTTCTGCCACTTACTCTTCCTTCCTTCTGGTCTGCTGTGTAAAGATACCTCAACAACAACTAGAAAAGACCATATAAACCAGAAAAACCCACCAGTTGGTGGGTTTTTCTGATCTAGATGGTAGCACCTATCCTCAGGGAAGGTTAGACCAGCTTGACGTTCCAGTCGAAGCGGTCCTCAACCTTACCGGTCTGGATGCCAACGAGCTCTTCACGCAGGGCCATGGTGACCTCGCCGCCGTCCGCACCAGAAGCTGAAGGGATCTCAAAGTCAGCGGCCTTGAGCTTACCGACGGGGGTAATCACAGCGGCAGTACCACAAGCGAAGATTTCGACAATCTCACCTGAGGCGACGCCCTCGCGCCACTCGCTCAAAGTAATCTTGCGCTCTTCAACCTGGTGGCCGCGGTCCTGAGCCAGCTTAATGATGGACTTACGGGTAATACCGCGCAGAATAGTACCGGTCAGCTCAGGGGTGACAATGTGGCCGTCCTTGTAGACGAAGAAAATGTTCATGCCGCCCAGCTCTTCAATGGCGTCCCCACGGTTGGGGTCCTTGAAGATAACCTGCTTGCAACCCTGCTCCTGGCCCTCAATCTGAGCAGCCAAAGACGCAGCGTAGTTACCGCCGCACTTAGCCTCACCGGTACCGCCAACACCCGCACGGGCGTAAGTGGTAGAAAGCCAAATGTCAACGGGCTTGGGGGTACCGAAGTAGTTACCTGCGGGGGAAGCAATAATGAAGAAAGCAACCTCGCGGGCAGGGCGAATACCCAAGAAAGCCTCAGTAGCGATCATGAAGGGGCGCAGGTAGAGGGACTCACCATCACCGGAAGGAACCCAGGCGGCGTCAATCTCAACGAGCTGACGCATGGCCTCAACAAAAAGCTCCTCAGGCAGGTGAGGCAGTACCAGGCGGTCTGCTGACTTGTTCAGGCGGGCAGCGTTCTCTTCAGGGCGGAAGGTGGTGATAGAACCATCAGCCTGACGGTAGGCCTTGATGCCCTCAAAAATTTCCTGGCCGTAGTGCAGCACACCGGCGGCAGGGTCAAGAGTGATCGGGCCGTAGGGCAGTACCTGGGCGTTGGACCATTCGCCGTTGTCAGCTCCGGTGCCCTTCCAGTCGATGCGTACCATGTGGTCGGTGAAGTAGTCACCGAAGCCGGGGTTAGCCAAGATTTCGGCGCGGCGCTCATCGCTGGCGGGGTTGGGGTTGCGGTTAATTGTGAATTCGAGAGACATGCTTATCCTTCAAACTGTTTGACGGGGGTTCGCTCTTCTAGATTACCCTAAGGGAATGTGCCCTGTTGGCTAGCTTATGTAAAACCTTGCCCCTCTTATGTAAAACTTTCCTGTCTTATGTAAAACCTCACCGGGTTTCGGTGGGGCTCCAGCATCTTTGGCGAAGTTGGGCCAGAATTGCATCGCCAATCTCGCCAGTTGCGCGGTTTACCCCAGGGCGGGCGGTGAGGTCCGCTTCTACAGCCTGCTCAATACGAGCTGCGGTAGCGTCATGGCCCAAGGGATATCCACGAAGTCGATGTGGTTTCATATAGTGAGCCTAGTGCCCCAGGGTTTAGCAGGGCAGACAACCAGGCATGTGGTTCAGTGAGGGAGAGAAAAGGCGAACGGTTAGACCTTCTTCGCAATCAGCTCCTTGACCGCCTCAACCTCGTTGGGCAGGTCAATGACGTGGCGGTCGGCCTCCATGATGCCCGCAAAACGCTCAGGAATTTCAGGCTCGGAGCCGGTAGCTTCAGCGATAGTCTGAGCGAACTTGACCGGCAGGGCGGTCTCTAGACAGATGATGGGGGTGTCAATCTTCTCAGCCCAGTCGCGGGCGACCTTCACACCATCTGCGGTGTGGGGGTCAAGGAGCACACCCAGACGCTCATGGGCATCGCGGATGGTGGCGATACGGTCGGCGTGGGTGGAGCGGCCTGACGCAAAGCCGTAGCGCTCAGCTGCTTCAGCGAAGACTTCCTCATCTGCAAGTGAGAAACCGCCCTGGCGCACCTTAAGGCCAAAGAGGTCAGCGGTGCGTTCGGCGTCGCGGCCTAGCAGGTCGTAGATGAAACGCTCAAAGTTAGAGGCACGGGAGATATCCATAGAAGGGCTAGAGGTCTCATAGGTATCAGCTGATGAGCGTACCCGGTAGTCACCGGTGCGGAAGAACTCGTCAAGCACGTCATTCTCGTTGGTTGCCACAATCAGGCGATCAATGGGTAGGCCCATCTGGCGGGCAATGTGCCCGGCGCAGATGTCACCAAAGTTGCCGGTGGGCACGCAGAAGGAAACCTTCTGGTCGTTGGTTTCGGTGGCGCGAATCCAGGAAGAAACATAGTAGACCACCTGGGCCATCAGGCGGGCCCAGTTGATGGAGTTCACTGCACCAATACGCTTTTCAGCCTTGAAGGCAGCGTCAGCAGAAATAGCTTTGACGACGTCCTGGCAGTCGTCAAAGACCCCGTCGAGAGCCACGTTGAAGATGTTTTCATCGTCTAGGCCGAACATTTGGGCCTGCTGGAAGGGGGTCATGCGCCCGGCGGGGGTGAGCATGAAAACCTTGATGCCGGGGCGTCCGCGCATGGCGTACTCAGCGGAGGAGCCGGTATCGCCTGAGGTGGCACCCACAATGTTCAGGGTTTCACCGCGGCGGGCTAGTTCATATTCGAAGAGTTCACCCAGGAGCTGCATGGCCATGTCCTTGAAAGCAGCAGTGGGGCCCTCAGAGAGGTGGCCGATGAGAATACCGGGTTCCAGTTCGGTGACCGGCACGATCTCTTCTGAAGCGAATTTGGGGTAGGAGTAGGCCCGGGCGGTCATAGCCTTAATGTCTTCAACCGGAATATCGTCGATGAAGAGTTGCAGTACCTCTGCGGCCAGAGCTGCATAGCCTTCCTCAGTCAGCACAGTGCGCCAGCGGGCGAGAGTGGCATCATCGAGGGTGGGGTAGGTTTCGGGTAGGTAGAGGCCGCCGTCGGGGGCAAGGCCGCCGAGCAGGATATCGGTGAAGTGAGCGGGAGTGCGGGTGGTGTCGCGGGTTGAGATGTACTGCATGAGTATAAGCCTACCGAAACTCAGCGCCTGGTGCTGTGAGGCACTCATACTAGGGTATGAATTTGAGGTGCGGACGCCCCTGCGCACCCGGTCGGGGTGGGGTGGGCTTTTAGACTGGGAGGGTGGATACCCTACAAATAGACCTGGCCGCTACCCAGCGCCGGAAGAAGCTGGTCAACGCGATAGCTGTTGCCCTGGGGCAGCTATTGACCTTGGTAACAGTTTTTACCTTTGGTTCCCTGATGATGACTTGGTCGCTCATCTTCGTAGGGGCTTGGCTGGTTGCCACATCGAGCCTCTACTTCAGGTACTCCCGGCCCATGCTGGTTCTGGTGCTAGTAGTAGTTTCGCTTCTGGTAACTATCCCTGCCCCCTACCCTGCGGTGGGTTCCTGGTGGGCTGCCCCGTTTATGGTCTACCACCTGGCGCGATATTATTCTAAGCCGGTGCGTACGGGCACTCTTATTGCGGCCCTTTTCGCCTCAGCCGTCGGCGGCTTTATTTTCACCCGCCCCTTTTTGGCCTATAACCCCAGTGCCCTCGTGTTCTACATTACCGCCCTTGCCGCTGTTTTTATCTGTGCAGCTATCGTCACAATCGCCTGGTTCTTTGGCGACTCCCGGCGACTACGAGAACAAAGTCACCGGGCCCTGTTGGAGCGAAACCGCCAGCTAGAACACGAGCGGGAACAGGAGCGGGCACTGGCTGCCTTAGACGAGCGGGCCCGCATCGCCCGAGAAATGCACGATATTGTCGCTCATTCTCTGTCTGTCATCATTACTCAGGCGGACGGAGCCCGCTACGCTGCTACTGCCCAGCAGACGGAGAAGGCGGTGGCAGCCTCCGCCCCCACAGAGCCGGTGGAAATTACCACCCTGGCCACCATTTCTGAGACCGCACGCTCAGCCCTGCAGCAGATGCGCACCCTACTCGGAGTCCTACGCACCGATGAAACAACAACAGTTGAACCGCTACCAGCCCTGCACGATATCCCCCAGCTGATTGAACAAACTCAAAGACTAGGCATACCAGTGCAGCTGAGCATGGTCTCAGGGGTTGAAGAGAAACTGCCACAAGGAGCCGACCTGACCAGCTACCGTATCGTGCAAGAAGCCCTCACCAACGTAGCCAAGCACTGCCCGGCCACTCCCCTAGTGACCGTCACCATCAGCAAAGGCAAACAGACCCTTGATATTGACATTACCAACCAGCCGCAACAAGAGCCCTGCCAGCCACTACCAGGTGCCCGCCGCGGACTCCTAGGTATGCGCGAGCGCATCGATATGTACCATGGCACCTTGCAGTATGGCAGGCTAGCTGACGGGTCTTTTAGGGTTTTCGCTCAGATTCCTTTTGTGCCCTAATCTTGTGTGAAGATAACAATGGCCTGTTTGCCCGATGTGAAAAGAAATGTGAAAGTAAAACTGTGATTAGAGTTCTTCTTGTCGATGACCAGCATTTAGTTCGTTCTGGTCTGGCGATGCTGATTGGTTCCCAGGCTGATATGCAGGTGGTAGCCCAGGCCAGCGACGGCCAGCAGGCCATTGAGCAGGTCGCCGAGCTGCAGGCCGAAGGGCTGGGCCCTGATGTGGTGCTCATGGATGTGCGTATGCCGGTACTCGATGGTATTGAGGCTACCGGGGCGATTATCGAGGCCTTCCCCCAGGTGAAGGTGGTTATGCTCACTACCTTTGACATCGACGACTATGTGTATGCCGCGGTCCAGCGCGGAGCCAGCGGGTTCCTGCTCAAGGACGCCCCGCCCGAGCAGCTTTTAGGGGCTATCAGGACGGTGCAGCGTGGGGACGCTGTAATTGCACCCAGTGCTACCAAGCGGCTTCTAGAGCAGATGATTCCCCATCTGGCAGGGGGCGCGCCCACCCAGCAGGCGCCCCAGAAACACGCTGAGAAGATCGCCAGCCTCACTAACCGAGAACATGAGTTGTTTTTGCTGATTGCTCAGGGGCTCTCTAATGGGGAGATGGCGCAAGAGCTCTTTGTTTCTGAGGCGACTGTCAAAACCCATGTCTCACATATTTTGACTAAACTTGAGGCCCGCGACCGCGTGCAGGCCGTCATTATTGCCTACGAGGCGGGGCTGGTATAGCCCCAGCTCTAGCTGGCAGTTGGGCTAGCTGTAGGAGTAGGCACAGTTACCGGCGAAGTGTTCTTGGGATCTGTTTTATCACTTGCAGTTCGCTCCACAGCGGTTGCGTGAATACCCTCAAGGTCCTTAGAAAACTGCTCAAGGCGCTTGTAGACCGACTCGTAGTAAGAACTCTTTAGATCGGCGACAGAAGAATCAAAAGACATGTTCTCACGGCACGAAATATCGGCCTTGAGCATACCCTTAGCGTCATCGGCGTTCAAAAGGCTAGCGGCGTAAGCGGCTTCGTCAGTGCTTGAGACCTGGCTGAAGCCCGCTTCGCTCATGCAAGTACCCCATGATTCTTGTAAGGCCAGGTAGTTCTCATCAGTTCGCAGGCTAGTCTCAATGGCCTGGGCGAATTCAGGGGCCAGCAGGGCAGCCTTCACCCCGTCCTCCGCTGAACCGTAGATGTACTCGTAGCTCTGAGCCATACACCCGGTTGAGTCCAGTTCCCCACTGGAATAGTCCATGAAAGTTACGGTGAAGGTTTCCCCGCCCTCCCCTAGGTAAGCGTCCAGGCCCTTCTGGTTAAAGCTAGCAGCCGGCCGGCCCTCAGCGGCAGGGAGCTTCCCGTAGCCAGAAGTCTTCAGCTCTTCAGTGGTGCGGCCGGTGTAAACAGCAGACTCTAGCGTAAGCCCAACCTCAGGCTCCTTATAGCTACCGCCAGCCTCAGCCACGCAACGCTCAACAAAAGCCCTACGGGCAGACTCCGCCTCAGACGGAGGAAAAATCCAGGACTGCAAGCTCTCAAGATGTTCAGCCTGGGTCTTCTCAGCAGCGGTGAGCTCATCAAAGTTCTGAGGCTGCGAAGAACAACCCACTAACCCCACAAGGGTGAAACACCCCAGTACGGTAAGCCCCTGTACGTAACGGTTCGTAAGTAATGACACGGCGTCCTCCCTAGATAATCAGCCTCAATTCTAACTACTATGAAGAAGCAGTATCACCACAACCTCACAAGAAACCCACGACGACCTAGTCACAGAAAGCAGATTCTTACCCTTATGACCTCCCTTGACCAGCAAGGAATTCAGACCAGCCGCCGTGGTCTCATGCGCTTTGCCGCGCTCACCGGTGTGGCCGGTGTTGCCACAGCGGCAGGCACCGCAGCTCTCAACGCTACTGCCCATGCCGCAGACGCCAGCTCCAGCGTCTTTTCAGCAGACTTCCACTACCCCACCATCACCGGCCCCTCCATTGCCCTATGGGGCAGCTCCTCCTTTGGCGGGGCGAACGCAGAACAAGGAGTCCCCGCCGGGTACGATGCCTCCATCGACGGGCAGCTAGCAAGTTACCTTCAGATACCGGTCCTTAGATTTGGTCGCGGCGGTGAAACCTCCACCATGATCGCCGCCCGCCGCGGGGTCGCCCAGTCCATGTACAAGCTCATCTTCCCTAACAACATGATCCCAGCCTCAGGGTCAGTGACCGTCAAAGTTTCTGACACCTCCCACCTGGCCTGGGGGTCAGTAGCTTACCTGCCCGGTTATGTATCGGCTGTGCCAGGCGTCCTGACCTCTGGGGCCACAGAAGGCACATACATTTTCACTCGCGCCGTACCAGGTGAAGCAGTCTATGCTCCTTCTGATAGCCCAGCCTCCTGGTTCCACTCCTACCAAGAGATGATTTCGCGTTCCTCGTACCACATCATTCAGATTGGGCGAAACAATCTCAACGACTTTGACCGCATCACCAAAGACACAGAAGCCTGCTTCGCGCTTGCACCCAAGCGTACCCTCGTCATGGGTCAGTTCGCCTCCCGCGGTGACGGTTCTGATTCAAGGCGCGCTCAGCAGGTCCAGGCCTACAACGATTGGGCAGCCAAAACCTACGGCACCCTCTTCATCAACCCAGATACCTACCTGCGCGAGACAACCCAAGAATCCTGGCTACGCTACGGGGCCCTAGCAGGCTCTGGTGTCTGGTCATCAGATACTGACCGTGACGCCTACGACGAAGGTAAAATCCCGCCCTCACTCTACTCATCAGACGGTCTGCACCTCAACGGCTGGGGCTATATCGCCCTCTCACAAATGATCTACTACAAGGTGACAGAACTCGGCTGGTTCCCTGCCTCCTAACGAGCTGACCTCCTGCTAGGCTCACAAGCCGGTTAAGGTAAGTAGCTGATGAAAAAAGATAAGGACGCGGCCCCCACCATTCGGGTAGAAAGGTGGGCGGCCGCGTCCTTAAGTCTGCTGTGAGGTGAGACTACCTGTTTAGGCGTTCTTAGGCTCCTCATAGCGAGGGAAAACAGGGGCCGGGGCGGGAAGCTCAGTACCGGGCACCAGGGCCTGGCTCAGGGCCGCGAAGACACGATTCTTAGGCTCAACAGCCAGCAAATCAAGCATCTTCCCCATAGAAGTAGGCATGACCGGCTGAGCCAAGGTGGCAACAATACGAAGCACCTCAGCGGTCACGTATAGCACAGTGTTCATGCGCTCTAGATCAGTCTTGCGCAACTTCCAGGGCTCCTGGGCGGTGAAGTAGCGGTTAGCTTCACCCACAACCTGCCAGATGCGCTCTAGGGCGCGGTGGAAGGCCTGCTCATCAAAATCAGTACGGACCGGCTCATAGAGGGAGGCAGCCATCTCAAGCATGGCGGTGTCTTCTGCGGTGAAAGCACCGTGAGCAGGCACCTTGCCTTCACAGTTCTTTGCAACCATAGACAGGGATCGCTGGGCCAGGTTACCCAGGTCGTTGGCCAGGTCTGAGTTGATGCGGTTCTTAATGCCTTCTGCTGAGTAGGAGCCGTCCTGCCCGAAGGAGACATCACGCAGCAGGAAGAAACGCAACTGGTCCAGGCCGAAGCTAGCTACCAGGTCAGCCGGATCAACCACGTTGCCAATAGACTTACTCATCTTCTCCCCATCCACTAGCAAGAAGCCGTGGCCAAAGACGCGCTGGGGAAGTTCCAGACCGGCTGACCAGAGGAAGGCAGGCCAGTAGATGGCGTGGAAACGGGTGATGTCCTTACCGATTAGGTGCAGGTTAGCAGGCCAGAACTTGGTGAAAAGTTCGCCCTCAGTATCGGGGTAGCCCAGGCCGGTGAGGTAGTTGGTCAAGGCGTCCACCCAGACGTACATGACGTGCCGATCATTCCCAGGGACAGGCACGCCCCAGTCGAAGGTGGTACGTGAGATGGAAAGGTCGTTCAGGCCGTTCTTGATGAAGGAGGCCAGCTCATTGCGGCGGGACTCAGGGTAGACGAAGCCCTGCGTGGAGTAGAGCTCTAGCAGGCGCTCACCGTATTTGGAGAGGCGGAAGAAGTAAGATTCTTCTTCAGTCCACTCAACCTCGGTGCCAGTTGAGGTAGCGTAGCGCACGCCCTCTCGCACCTCGGTTTCTTCTTCGGTGTAGTAGGCCTCATCGCGCACCGAGTACCAGCCGGCGTACTTATCCAGGTAGATATCGCCGTTCTCTTCCATCTTCTTCCAGATGGCCTGAGAAGCTGCGTAGTGGTCTGCATCGGTGGTGCGGATGAAACGCTCGAAGTCAGCTCCGACCAGTTCAGCCATGGCACGGAAACGAGCGGAGTTCTCATCTGCCAGTTCTTTGGGGGTTTTGCCCTGCTTGGCGGCGGTGGTCTGCATCTTCTGCCCGTGCTCATCGGTACCGGTCATGAAGCGTACATCGAAGCCGTCCAGCTTCTTGAAACGTGCCATGGTATCGGCGGCAATAACCTCGTAGGCATGCCCGATATGGGGGGCGCCGTTGGGGTAAGAAATCGCAGTGGTGATGTAGTACGGGGTAGAAGTCATAGCTACCACTTTACCCGTTTACACCAACCACTGCGAACCCTATTTCACATGGGAAAAAGGTACGGGTGGGCTTTCCCGAAGCCCACCCGCGCTACTAGCTAGTCAGCCAGGTTGATGATGGCCGCACGTGAAGCGTTGACCACGCGCTTGATGGAATCAAGCACCTCGTTGTTCAGGGCTGAGTCCAGGGCCAGGACGCAGAGGGCCTCGGCGTTCTTGTCATTACGAGATACCTGCATACCGGCGATGTTAATGGAGGCAGTTCCGAGCAGGGTACCGATAGCTGCGATGACGCCGGGGCGGTCTTCGTATTCAAGCACCAGCATGTGGTCGGTGATGGGGATCTCGATGTCGTAGCCGTTGACGTTGGTCAGCTTCTCAATCAGCTTAGGCCCGGTGACGGTACCGGCTACCTTGATAACTTCGCCATTGGCCAGAGCACCGGTGAGTACGGTTTCGTTACGGAAGTACTCGGTGTCGGTGGTGGTGACCAGCTCAACTTCCACACCGCGCTGTTCTGCCAGCACGGGGGCGTTAACGTAGGAAACCTTTTCTGAGACAACGTCAGTGAAGACACCCTTGAGGGCTGAGAGTTTAAGGGAGGTGACGTCCTTGGTAGCGATTTCACCAGCAATTTTCACCTCAACGCGGGTGAGAGCCTCGTCGCCGCCGATAGCGGTGAGGATGCGGCCTGCCTTTTCAGCCAGGGGAACACCGGGGCGCACCTGCTTGTCAATAGCACCACCGGCTACGTTGACAGCATCGGGTACGAGGTCACCTTCCAGGGCCAGGCGTACAGACTTGGCGACGGATACACCAGCCTTTTCCTGAGCCTCAAAAGTGGAGGCACCCAGGTGGGGGGTAGCAACCACGTTGGGCAGCTCAACAAAGGGTACGTTCTTAGCAGGTTCTTTGACGTAAACGTCAATGGCGGCGCCAGCGATCTCACCTGAGCGTAGGGCAGCGTCAAGGTCGGCTTCATCGATCAGGCCACCGCGAGCTACGTTGACCACATAAGCGGTCTTCTTCATCTTCTTGAAGCTCTCGGCGTTAATCATGCCCATAGTTTCAGGGGTGCGGGGCATGTGGATGGTGATGAAGTCGGAGCGCTCTACCAGTTCGTCCAGTTCTACCAGTTCTGCGCCCAGGGCTGCTGCACGGGCAGAGGTGACGAAGGGGTCGTAGGCGATAATCTCGGTGCCGAAGGCCTTGAGGCGTTCTGCAACCAGGCCACCGATTCGACCGATGCCGATGATACCGATGGTCTTTTCAAAGAGCTCAACACCTGAGAAGGCGGAGCGCTTCCACTGGCCAGCTTTCATGGAGGCATCAGCAGCAGCGATGTTGCGGGACAGGCCCAGGATGTGCCCGACGGTGAGTTCTGCTGCTGAGATGACGTTAGAGGTGGGTGCGTTGACGACCATGACGCCTGCTGCGGTGGCGGCTTTGATATCAACGTTGTCGAGGCCTACGCCTGCGCGGGCGATAACTTTGAGCTTCTTGGCCGCGGCGATGGCTTCTGCATCGACCTGGGTGGCTGAGCGCACGAGGATGGCGTCAACATCGGCGATAGCCGGGATGAGTTCTTCCCGGTTTGCCCCGTCGCAAGAGCGGATTTCAAAATCGGGGCCCAGGGCTTCAACGGTGGCAGGTGAGAGTTCTTCAGCGAGAAGAACGACTGGTTTTGCGGTCACGGGTGGTTTCCTTTTACTGGTGACAGTTGGGGCTAGTGTGGTGCAGCTGGCGCTTCGGACCCTAAGGACGCCGCTGGTTGGTAGGCTCACAATGAGCAGGTGCTTCTGTGGTGTGAGCTACAGTTCACCGTACGGCTGTAACTCGACCACTTCCCTAGTTTACCGGGATTAGCAAGAGCCGACTAGCTACCCAGGTGGGGGTAGCTAGTCAGCTGCATATATTTCACTCTAGGAACAGCACAGATGACCTAGCGTTAGCAGGTAAATGCCTCGCTCATAGAGCCTGCGGCCAGAACCTTAGCTTAGGCGAAGAGTTTGCGCAGTTCACGGCCAGCAGCTTCGATGGGGTGGGATTCGCCCTGAGCGCGCAGTTCCTTCAGCTCAGCTCCCCCAGCTTTCTGGTCGTCCATAAAACGCTGGGCAAAGGTGCCGTTCTGGATGTCAGCTAGCACAGCCTTCATGTTTTCTTTGACCTCGGGGGTGATGACGCGGGAGCCAGAGACATAGCTACCGTATTCAGCGGTATCTGAGATTTCCTGGCTGTGGTGAGCAATGCCACCCTTGACCAGCTGGTCTACCGTGAGTTTCAGTTCGTGCAGAACCTTGAAGTAGGCAATTTCAGGCTGACAGCCCGCTTCAGTCAGAGTTTCAAAGCCGTACTTAATGAGCTGCGAGATCCCACCAGAGAGCACAGCCTGCTCGCCGAAGAGATCTGATTCAGTTTCTTCCTTGAAGGTGGTTTCGATAACCCCTGCGCGGGTTGCACCCAGGGCCTTTGCATAGGCTAGAGCAAGGTCAAGAGCCTCACCTGAGGCGTCCTTTTCGACAGCTACCAGGGCAGGTACGGCGCGTCCTGCCTCGAACTCGCGGCGAATAAGGTCGCCAGAGCCCTTAGGTGCAACCAGGGCAAGATCTACACCTTCAGGGGCGTCAATATAACCGAAAACGACGCTAAAGCCGTGGGCAAAGAAAAGGGCGTCGCCTTCGTTGAGGTTGGGGGCGATCTCTTGTTTGTAGATTTCTGCCTGAACCTGGTCGGAGGTCAGCATCATAATGAGATCAGCTTCAGCTGCGGCTTCAGCTACAGACATGACGCGCAGGCCTTCTGCTTCTGCCATGGCCCATAAACTTGAGTCTTCTGCTAGGCCTAAACGGACGTCTACGCCGGAGTCACGGAGGTTGAGGGCGTGGGCTTGCCCCTGGGAGCCGTAGCCGATGATAGCGACAGAGCGTTCTGCGATATAGGCCAAATCGGCATCGTCATTGTAGTAAATCTTTGCCATAGTTTTTTGATCTCCTTGGTGAGTTGAGAGGCAGCAGGCGCTGCCAGGCCTTAGTGTTTATGAACTGTTTGTCTCTAGCGTAGTGGTTTCTGCCGGTCTTGAGAGGCGGTTTCGGTGTTTTTGGAATTGTTTTTTAGAGCGGTGGCCTCCAACGAGCTTGGTAGAGCTTTCTCGCCGATATGGCAGGAGCCACGAGCTAGGTGTAGTACAACTTTCCTTCATCAGTTGGTTATAGGCCCTCACCTCGTCATTTAAAGACTTTTAGGGTGCGGATGACATTATTCTTACCATCACTTCGTCTATAGCACGTAGACTGATGACATGACTGAACCCCAGCTCACCAGTAGTGAAATCGCCAAGGCCCTGCACACTGTCTTCGATAGTCAGATTATTAACTACGGAGCCTACAACCTGGTTTTTGCTACAGGTTCATCCATTTACCGCAACCCAGATGTGGCCTCCCACCAGGAAGAGAATCAAAGCTGTTTCCTCATTGGTTACAGAGACACTCCCCGCGAGGCCATCATTGCCCCACTCTCATTACCTGATGTGCAGGGGGCTGGCACGCCCACCTCTATTGACAATACGAACGCCGCGCGCACTTTTAGCCTCTCAGATTACTCATTTGGGCTAGAGTCCACCAACGGCACATCTTTCTCGCTCGCCTTCGACCCCCAGGTAGAAGTGCATACTGCTGAAGGCAGTGGACTGCTCGAGCAGGCACTGGATATCGAAGATTTTAAGCGCGTCATTATTGAGGCATGGAAACTCTAGCCAGCCCCAGCTGAAAGCATCTTGCCAGAGTGGTTATGAAGAAATAGAAAGAAGTAAGAGAAACAAAGATGCCCAACCGGATAACCGGTCGGGCATCTTATATTGTGCGCCCCCTGGGACTTGAACCCAGAACCCATTGATTAAGAGTCAATTGCTCT
>NZ_JBPPTR010000019.1:0-7519 GCF_053544215.1 Rothia sp. 88186D007BW
TGTATGGGCGGGTGTTTGCGGTGGTGCGGGGGTTGGTGTTTTTGGCTGCGGGTGGGACTTTTGAATAAGCCTCAAGGGATGAGCGGGAAGAGAAAAAGTTAGTGAGCAGATTCTTACCGATAAGTGACATACGTGGCCCTAAAATTCCTATGGTGTAAAGCAATGGGGGGGTGACGTGCGAAAACGTCTTCCCACATACTGTAGGTGCGCCAGATGTCCAGGCGCTAAGCCCCAGGTTGCGCCCCGGTGAACTGCCAGTGAAAGGCGGGGCGGACGTCCGCGCTCGCCTTAAATACAAAAAGGGGTGTTTTTGGGAGTTAGGGGCGCTAGAAGGTGGGGCTATCTCCCAAAATGGGGTGTTTTTGGGAGATAGACCTGGCTATGATGGGGGCTAACTACCAAAAACAGCTATTTTTGTGAGATAGGGGCGGGCATTGAAGAAGTATAAGAGCCTGAAAGCGGTCTTTCACCAGTTTGATGCTGCAACTGCCCAGGAAGAAAATAGACGGAGAAGAGCCATGGGTTTCGGCTCCTCCTTTCAAGTAGGCGACTATTCCCTTTTCTATATGTCTACCCCGCAGCTTCTGGTCTTACTGGAACAAGTGCTCCTGAATGAGCGAACGATTGGGCAACTTGCTGCTGATATTCCCCTGGCAGCTCAAAGAGGCTACCTTTATGAGCTTATTGTTCGTGAAATTACAGCTACTAATGAGCTAGAGGGTGTGCGCTCCACCCGGCAGGAAATTCAGGAGGCTCTTGAGGCTGAGCCCTCTGAGAATAAATCTTTTAGGGAGATAGCCCGACTTTATGTGGAACTTTCTGAGGGCAAAATTGAGGCTCCTCGTACTCTGCAGGAGATAAGAGATATTTACGATGGCCTCTTCGGCGCAGAGATTTCTAGCCAAGACGCTCTGGACGGAGAACTTTTTAGAACTGGACCGGTCTACATTCGAGATGGTGCGGGGAAAACTATTCATTCTGGTGTTCAGGGCGAGCAGGCAATCCGGCGGCAACTCCAGGCCATGCTGACGCACTTAGAGGAGGAAACCCCTTTTCTTCTATCCAGGGTCGTCTCCCACTTCATGTTTGAGGCTGTGCACCCCTTCTATGACGGTAATGGCCGGTTTGGGCGTTTTATGTTGAGTGCCCAACTGTATGAGGTGCTTTCGGTCTATACCGTCTTGACACTATCGGCGGTTATCTATCAGAAGAAGGCCGCCTACTATAAGGCTTTTAGTGAGGTGGAGGAGCCTCTTAATATGGGCGATGCCACCTATTTTGCTCAGGTGATGTTGGGTTTTATTCGGGACGCCCAATTAGAACTTATTAGTGACTTCTACGCTAAAAAACAGCTCATGAATAGTCTCTCAGCCCGCCTGAATACGCTGCCCCAGGAGAGAGAAGAACTTTCCCACGGTGCCTTGGAATCCCTCTTTGTGTTGGGGCAGGTTCACCTATTTGGTGGAGGTTCTGGGCTTGACTGGGATACCCTGACGAAGGTCACAGAAAAATCTAGGAATACGGTCAGGTCCTACATCGAGGAGCTAGAGCAGGAAAAGCTTATTGAACGAGTCTCTTCCCGCCCCTTGCGGGTGCGGCTGAGCGCACACGGTAAGAGCCTACTCTTTTCTGAGCAGGCGTAGACTTTTTGTAGTTACAAGAATTTGAATTGAATGGAGTGCCCATGTCACTTGCTGGTAAGAACCTGTTAGAAGGCCCTGCCCCCACTTTCCTGCCTGAAGAGCCTGAGTTGTTGGCCCGCGTCCGCGCAGGTGCTGCCCCCGCTGAACTTGCACAAGCCTTCCCCACCTCGCCCCTGGCTTGGGCCTTGCTGGCTGAAGAAACCCTGGGTGCTGGTAAGACCCTGGAAGCCTATGCTTATGCGCGCGTGGGCTACCACCGCGGACTGGATGCCCTGCGTGGTAATGGCTGGCGTGGGCACGGCCCAATCCCGGTGAGCTACGAACCGAACCGCGGCTTCCTCAAAGCCCTACTGATTTTGGGGCGAACCGCCGCAGCTATTGGTGAGGCAGATGAGGCTGAGCGTATCGAGAAGTTCCTGAATGATTCTGACCCTGCCGCCGCCGCCGAGCTGGCTTAGCCCCTGCGTCCAGCACAGGCCGGGGACGGATGTTGTGAGACTTCCCGGCCTCCCTGCCGCCTAGCCCCTACCTCAGGGCGCGGACGCCCGCCTTTAGTTTTCTTGCCCCTTGCCAATGCGGTGGTAGCCGGGGGCTACGAAGCGGTGGAAGATGAGGGTGGTGATTGCAACCAAGGGGAGGCGCCAGACGGCGCTGGCGGGGTCATCTTGGCCGGGGAAAGCAAGGGCCAAGAGAGCTATCACAAAAACTAGTTGAGGGGCGTAGGAGTAGCTGGTGGGTAGCGTCCTGCGAGCTGCTGCCCTCTGACGGCCTGTGTAGATACCAAACGCGACACAGCAAAAGACGAGGATAAAGGTCAGTAGGTTGACCTCAAAAATATAGGCTGCAAAGAGAGCCGTGAAGAGGGCCGTGGCGGTGAGTGCTTGTGGCCAGGTGCCGCCGATACGCTCCTCGTAAGCATAGGGCGCGGACGCCTGTTGCGGCTTGGGGCTGTGCTGGAGAGTTTGTTCGGTCATGGTTTCCTCCTTTTTATTTATCTCTCTAATACCCCTATAATATTATTACTTACTATTTTGGGTTAAAGAAAAGGTCGCAACCTACTGGCTGCGACCTTTTCTCATACACACACATTTCTTTTGCACCAATCCCTCACGGGAGGAGCCTCAGAGGTTACACACATCTCTGAAAGGGGTGACTCATCATCACGGTGAGATTCTCAGTCTCTTAAGGTGGTGAGGTTTTCTCTCCTCGTCCTCATACCTTAACTATGAACCCCTAACCTTTGAACTCAATTCGGGGAACCTGTGCGAAACCTAAGAAAAGATTTCTCCTGAAGCTTCTCTACCAGGTGGCAAGGGAACTACCCGTTACTGCAACCCCAGGCTTCTGAGTTTAAAGCGCAGTCATCTGCAACTAACCCAACTTTGGTCCGCCAGACTCTCACCAGCTGAGGGTCACTGGTGCGGCTAACTGTCCCCTCAATGACTTGCCACGGCCCGCCGTCTACTGAGTATTCGCCGCGGTAAGTGGTGGTCAGGGCGAAATAGTAGTCGCCGGGGTCTGCGTAACGGTGGGAGGTGTCGGTGGGCTGATCCCACACGTCCGCACCTAGCTGGTAGCCGGGGTAAGTGACGGGTCCGAGACTAGCACCGTCATCATAGTCAAAGGTGTAAGAGATTGGGGTCGCGCGGAGCACCACATGTTGGCCGTTGATAGTGCGCGTGAATTCTTGGGGGTTGGGGTCGGCCCAGAAGTTGGTGTTGTAGTTTTTGAGGGTGTGCGGTGCCCGCTCCTGGCGAGGAAGAGCCGGTTCTATAGGGAAAGTGTCGAAATCTTGGGTAGTGATAGTGACACGGACGGGGCGTACCTCCGGCTGCCCGTTTTCTTCGGCGGCAGGGGGACGGCACTGGTAGGGAGAGGAGCCGTCACCGTATTCCCCGTTTGCTGACGCATAACTGACCTTGCTGAGAGTATTGTCCTTGGTGAAACAGTAGATGTCTGTACGGGGAGCACTGTACCCAGGTGCTGGCTCAGAGGCGGAAGACTCCTCGATAGGGTTGATGCTGACAACTTCACCGGGAGTATCATCTGATCTTATGTCGTATTGTGTAACAGTTTCATCCTCGATAGCTGGTACCCCCTGTAAATAGTTATCTTTAATATTTACCATAAATCCTTGCTCAGTTGTTTTACCCTGGGTATTTGCACTTGCGGGGACATACGCTATTTCCAGTAGAATTAGGATGATACTAACGGTTAATAATTTTTTCTTCATTCACCGACCTTCTTAGCGCCGGTGATTTTCCAGTTTTCATCCGAGAACTGAAGTTGCAGTTCAACTCCCCGGCTTGAGGCTTCAGAATTCTTACTATATGTAGCTTCTTCGTTGTACAAAAGAATCGAATCAGCAACGTTGATATTGCTTCCTACGGAATAAGCACCATTGCCAAGGCTGATTATTAGAGAATCATTGTAGTGAATAGTTGAATTTCCTCCAATGATCCATCCACCCGATTCGTAGATTTCTTTGAGGGCGTCATAGAAATCTAGCTCTTGTTGAAAAGACTCATCTACAAGGGCTTTAGCTGTAGCAACGTCGCCTGTCTGGTGGGCGTAGTTTCGCATGTCGTTCCAATAGTCGATAAATAGGAGCATTGCCTCAGCGCTCTCAACGTTCATACCTTCTGGTGCTACTGGCTTGGGCACGTTTTGGGCAGGGCCGTGCTCGTCAGCGGGGCGGTAGTCACCGTCAGGTGCTTTAGAGCCGCCTGAGTAGCTTTCTTGGGCTTGTGCAGTAGGTGCTTCATCTGTGGGGGCTTGGCTGGGGTTCGCTGTGTCTGAGGTGCTGGAGGTTGGGGAGCTTGTTTCAGGTTCAGGGATGGAGCCTGTGGGTTGGTTGCTGCAACCTGTGAGGATGAGTGCGGCGAGGGTTGTCAGGGTGAGGGTTTGGGCAAGGGTATGTTTCATGGGGTTTCTTGCTAGTTTGGGATTTGTGGTTAGGGCGAAGGATTGGGTGAGTGTGTGTTTCATGAGATGCTTTGGGTGGGTAGCTTTGTGACTAGGTCTTATGTGAGTCTATAGCGGTGGAGCTGATGCAGGGCAAGGGTTTGGACCTCTCACTCGGTTTTTGACAGTAGATTACGTCGGATAAGCCGACATATCCACAATTTCTTAGGTCTGACGTGGGCTAACAGGCCTACAAGGTGCCCTAAACTGTCGAATTTAGCGGGATCTGCTTTTAGTCGCAATGATCGATAGAGTACCTGATGGCTTGAGAAACAAAACATAGGGGGTATCTATGAATCAAGAAGTGAAGGGTCACGGCACCTACCAGCCTGTTTACCAGGCTCTACAGCCTGCCAATAGGTGCCAAGTCCACACAGACCTTAGACACTGCGGAGACCCCAGCGCCGAAAACTACA
The DNA here is from genome assembly GCF_053544215.1 of Rothia sp. 88186D007BW. Taxonomy (NCBI): domain Bacteria; kingdom Bacillati; phylum Actinomycetota; class Actinomycetes; order Micrococcales; family Micrococcaceae; genus Rothia; species Rothia sp. 88186D007BW. The sequence goes on from NZ_JBPPTR010000019.1 coordinate 5,024, forward strand.
GGATAGACAGCGGAACAGGTCAATGTATGACTAAAGGCTGGGTGTTCCTAGGCGGCCTGTACTATATCGCCGATGAACTCAGGGCAGAAGCACTGTGCCATAGCCTCTGGGGCTCTGAAATCGCACAGGTATATAGCGATGAAACAGACCATATCTACTACACAGAATGGGGTGAATTGTAAGCTGACAAAGAGTTCAACGTGTAGAAACCAGACCCCAGCGAAGAAAAACCTTATGCTGCATATATGAGCGATAAAAAGGTTCTTCCCATCGGTTTGTACGAAACTCTCAAAACACGCAGGTACTATCCCAAGTCCTCCCCGGAGAAACCGAATGGGTCGAATCAGAAATCCCGGGTGACGACTCTGAGCACGTCTCCTCCCTAGCCCGCTATGTAGCGCAACAGGTAGCTACAAAACTTGAACAAACTGACGCTCCAGAACGTATCGCCCTTATCAACTCTCTTCTAACTCACCTAGAAGATGAGACTGGCCCTGACGAAGTTCTTGCGGCGGACAGCCCTAAAAAGGCTGGCTCTATTATCCAGTTCACCGAGCTCAAACCCCGGCAACAAGATAGGCCTTCAAACCGCCCCACCACCCCGCTCAATAGCGTCGCCCTTCTCACCAACAACCCTAAAGAGCCTCAACTTGGCGAAGAAATAAAAAAAGAACTAGAAAGCGCCGACCGGGTAGACCTCTTATGCTCTTTCCTCAAGCTCACAGGCGTCAACGTCCTGGCCCCACAGTTGGATATTCTCAAAAGACGGGGCATCCCCCTCCGCGTCATCACCACCACTTACATGGGGGCTACTGACCGTAAAGCCGTAGATAAACTCGTCAAAGAATATGGCGCACAAGTCAAAATTAGCTACGAAAAGAACTCAACCCGGTTACACGCAAAAGCCTGGCTCTTTCACCGCAACACCGGCTTCTCCACAGGCTATGTAGGTAGCTCAAACCTCTCACATGCTGCCCTCACCGACGGTCTGGAATGGAACGTCAGAATATCCAACACCGTCACACCGGGTATCTTAGGGCAGTTCAAGGCAGCCTTCGAAAGCTACTGGAAATCCCACCAATTTGAAAGCTACACAGGGGTAGAGGAAGACCGCAAAAAACTAGATAAATCACTAGAACAAGCCACAATAGGCACCGGGGCCTCAGCACGCCCTAACCTTCACATCAACTTCTCCTATGTGGACGTTCACCCCTACCCCCATCAGGCCATTATGCTGGATGAGCTACAATCAGCCCGCCACAAAGGCTACCACCGCAACCTAGCAGTAGCGGCCACGGGCACAGGCAAAACCATTTTCTCTGCTCTCGATTACAAGAGACTCTGTGAAGAAGCCGGACGGAAACTACGTCTCCTTTTTGTCGCTCACCAGTCTGAAATACTAAACCAGTCACGTAGTGCTTTCGCCACAGTCATGCGGGACGCTAACTTTGGTGAACAATACTTTGGGGGAAGAATCCCTGACCATAACGAACATGTTTTTGCAACGATTCAGACCCTTGCAGGGGCAGGTAGTGAGCGGTTCGCGCCTGAGCATTTTGATGTCATCATCATTGATGAATTCCACCACGCCTGCGCCCCCAGTTATCAGAAGATTCTCGACTACTTTCAGCCACAAGAGCTCATTGGTCTTACAGCAACCCCTGAACGTACAGACGGTAAAAACGTTGCCGCCGAATACTTCGACGGACGCATCGCCACTCAACTTCGCCTCTGGGACGCCCTTGAAGCAGACCTACTGGTCCCTTTTCACTACTACGGTATCAATGACGCAACAGACCTGAGCGCACTCACCTTTGAACGAGGAAGCTACCGCGATAGCGAGCTCTCACACTACTACCTGGGTAATAAACGACGGGTAGGGCTTATCCTGCAACAAATTGAGGAGAAGATAGCTAACCCCCACAACATGCGAGCCATCGGGTTCTGCGTAGATACAGACCATGCCCGGTACATGGCAGAAGAATTCAACAAAGCAGGTATTCCAGCTACCTCTCTTCTAGGTAGTGATAACGCTGAGCGGCGCCAAGAAGTCATTGCCCAGCTGAAAGACCCTGCACACAAGCTCACCACAGTTTTTACGGTTAATCTTTTCAATGAGGGTGTAGATATTCCTGAAGTAGATACCCTGCTCATGCTACGCCCCACCCAGTCACCGACTCTCTTTCAACAGCAACTGGGGCGTGGTCTGCGCAGGTCACCTGATAAGGCGGTCCTAGTAGTACTAGACTTCGTGGGCAACCAGGCTAAGGGCTTTAGATTCGACCTTAAAATGCGTTCACTTACCCGTAGCGGCGTGGTGACACCGGGTGATATCGAAAACCCATTCCTTCCACCTGGGTGTAGCATCCAGTTGGATAAAAAGACTCAGCAGCAGGTACTCAAAAGTATCAAAGCAGCTCTTGAGGCTTATTCAAAAGTCCCACCCGCAGCCAAAAACACCAACCCCCGCACCACCGCAAACACCCGCCCATACAA
>NZ_JBPPTR010000020.1:0-5419 GCF_053544215.1 Rothia sp. 88186D007BW
ATAGACTAAATGAGTTGCCCAAACGGGTAACACACAAACATGAGAATGACCGATACGAAACACCGGCCAGTGAAACACTAGCTAGGGTTGAGAATGCGGTTTGTTGCTTGAAAACTCAATAGCGTACCAATGTTATAAATAACATTCTTATCGTCCATCATCACAATACCACACCACACGGTGCAAGGAATGTGAGATGGTCTTGAACTGATACCAAATATTTATAGAACACGTAAGAAACCACCGGTTTCTTACTGAATTTGATAATCAATTGGTTTCAGATTCGTCAGCTCGAACCACACCACCCCGTGGTGAATGGTTCGCTAACAATCAGAGACTAGGATCATCAACTACTTCATTTTTTCAACGGAGAGTTTGATTCTGGCTCAGGACGAACGCTGGCGGCGTGCTTAACACATGCAAGTCGAACGATGAAGCCCAGCTTGCTGGGTGGATTAGTGGCGAACGGGTGAGTAATACGTGAGTAACCTGCCTTTAACTCTGGGATAAGCCTTGGAAACGGGGTCTAATACCGGATACGACCAGTTCCCGCATGGGATGCTGGTGGAAAGGGATATGTACTGGTTTTAGATGGGCTCACGGCCTATCAGCTTGTTGGTGAGGTAACGGCTCACCAAGGCGACGACGGGTAGCCGGCCTGAGAGGGTGACCGGCCACACTGGGACTGAGACACGGCCCAGACTCCTACGGGAGGCAGCAGTGGGGAATATTGCACAATGGGCGCAAGCCTGATGCAGCGACGCCGCGTGAGGGATGACGGCCTTCGGGTTGTAAACCTCTTTCAGCAGGGAAGAAGCGAAAGTGACGGTACCTGCAGAAGAAGCGCCGGCTAACTACGTGCCAGCAGCCGCGGTAATACGTAGGGCGCGAGCGTTGTCCGGAATTATTGGGCGTAAAGAGCTTGTAGGCGGTTTGTCGCGTCTGCTGTGAAAGCCCGGGGCTTAACCCCGGGTTTGCAGTGGGTACGGGCTAACTAGAGTGCAGTAGGGGAGACTGGAATTCCTGGTGTAGCGGTGAAATGCGCAGATATCAGGAGGAACACCAATGGCGAAGGCAGGTCTCTGGGCTGTAACTGACGCTGAGAAGCGAAAGCATGGGGAGCAAACAGGATTAGATACCCTGGTAGTCCATGCCGTAAACGTTGGGCACTAGGTGTGGGGGACATTCCACGTTTTCCGCGCCGTAGCTAACGCATTAAGTGCCCCGCCTGGGGAGTACGGCCGCAAGGCTAAAACTCAAAGAAATTGACGGGGGCCCGCACAAGCGGCGGAGCATGCGGATTAATTCGATGCAACGCGAAGAACCTTACCAAGGCTTGACATATACTGGATCGCTCTAGAGATAGAGTTTCCCTTCGGGGCTGGTATACAGGTGGTGCATGGTTGTCGTCAGCTCGTGTCGTGAGATGTTGGGTTAAGTCCCGCAACGAGCGCAACCCTCGTTCTATGTTGCCAGCACGTAATGGTGGGGACTCATAGGAGACTGCCGGGGTCAACTCGGAGGAAGGTGGGGATGACGTCAAATCATCATGCCCCTTATGTCTTGGGCTTCACGCATGCTACAATGGCCGGTACAAAGGGTTGCGATACTGTGAGGTTGAGCTAATCCCAAAAAGCCGGTCTCAGTTCGGATTGGGGTCTGCAACTCGACCCCATGAAGTCGGAGTCGCTAGTAATCGCAGATCAGCAACGCTGCGGTGAATACGTTCCCGGGCCTTGTACACACCGCCCGTCAAGTCACGAAAGTTGGTAACACCCGAAGCCGATGGCCTAACCCCTTGTGGGAGGGAGTCGTCGAAGGTGGGATTGGCGATTGGGACTAAGTCGTAACAAGGTAGCCGTACCGGAAGGTGCGGCTGGATCACCTCCTTTCTAAGGAGCTTCAACATTTTTGGTTGAGCCATGCTTGGCGCGAGTGTCGCTAAGGTGGTTTGCTCATGGGTGGAATGTTAGTTCAGGTGCCTGCTTGAGGGTGGGTGCTGATGAGAGTGTGTAATGCTGGTGCGCTTTTGGGTTTTGAGGTAATAAGCCAGTGTGGTTTGTTGCTCTCAGGTTCCCGGCACGGAAGTTGTGGTCAGGTTTTTTGTCTGGTTGCCTTGCGTGGTATCGGGTTGTTGTTTGAGAACTGTATAGTGGACGCGAGCATCTTCGAATTTATTTGAAGAAATCTCAATTCAATGTTTGGATTGTGTTCTTTTGATACTTTTGATTTTGTACTTAGTTAGTCAAGGTTAATATCTTTGATTTTATCTGTGTGTAAGTTATTAAGGGCACACGGTGGATGCCTTGGCACTAGAAGCCGATGAAGGACGTGTGAATCTGCGAAAAGCCTGGGGGAGCCGATAACAGGGCGTTGATCCCAGGGTGTCCGAATGGGGAAACCCAGCAAGCCATCATGGTTTGTTACCACCAGTTGAATGTATAGGCTGGTTGGAGGGAACGAGGGGAAGTGAAACATCTCAGTACCCTCAGGAAGAGAAAATAACAAATGATTCTGTGAGTAGTGGCGAGCGAAAGCGGAAGAGACTAAACCTGTGGTGTGTGATACCGGTTGAGGGTTGCATCATGGGGGTTGTGGGAGTACGCATGGCAGTTTCAACCAGCTGCCAACGTGATGTTCTAGCATGTAGGTGAACGCCTTGGGATGGGCGACCGGAGAGGGTGAGAGTCCTGTAATCGTCATGTGTTAGACCGCGTGTGTGCCACCCGAGTAGCACGGGGCTCGTGGAATCTCGTGTGAATCTGCCAGGACCACCTGGTAAGTCTAAATACTTTCTAGTGACCGATAGTGAATCAGTACCGTGAGGGAATGGTGAAAAGTACCCCGGGAGGGGAGTGAAATAGTACCTGAAACCGTGTGCTTACAAGCCGTTGGAGCCTTGTGGGGTGACAGCGTGCCTTTTGAAGAATGAGCCTGCGAGTTAGTGTTCTGTCGCGAGGTTAACCCGTGTGGGGAAGCCGTAGCGAAAGCGAGTCTGAAGAGGGCGAGTTGAGTGGCAGGATCTAGACCCGAAGCGGAGTGATCTATCCATGGCCAGGTTGAAGCGACGGTAAGACGTCGTGGAGGACCGAACCCACTTCAGTTGAAAATGGAGGGGATGAGCTGTGGATAGGGGTGAAAGGCCAATCAAACTCTGTGATAGCTGGTTCTCCCCGAAATGCATTTAGGTGCAGCGTTACGTGTTTCTTGCCGGAGGTAGAGCTACTGGATGGCCGATGGGCCCCACAGGGTTACTGACGTCAGCTAAACTCCGAATGCCGGTAAGTGAGAGCGTAGCAGTGAGACAGTGGGGGATAAGCTTCATTGTCGAGAGGGAAACAGCCCAGACCATCAACTAAGGTCCCTAAGCGTGTACTAAGTGGGAAAGGATGTGGAGTTGCTTAGACAACCAGGAGGTTGGCTTAGAAGCAGCCACCCTTGAAAGAGTGCGTAATAGCTCACTGGTCAAGTGATTCTGCGCCGATAATGTAGCGGGGCTCAAGTACACCACCGAAGTTATGGCAATCAACTATTTTTTGTTGGTTGGGTAGGGGAGCGTCGTGTATCCAGTGAAGCTGCGGTGTAAACCAGTGGTGGAGGGTATGCGAGTGAGAATGCAGGCATGAGTAGCGAATCACGGGTGAGAAACCCGTGCGCCGGATGATCAAGGGTTCCAGGGTCAAGCTAATCTGCCCTGGGTTAGTCGGGGCCTAAGGCGAGGCCGACAGGCGTAGTCGATGGATAACGGGTTGATATTCCCGTACCGGTGAAAAACCGCCCATACTGATATTTTGATGCTAACTGTGAGAAGCTGTTTGTAACCCTGCCACTTGTGGTGGGGAGCTTGTGGTGGACTGCAGGACCCGATTTTTGGAGGTAAACGTATTAACAGGTGTGACGCAGGAAGGTAGCTAAGCCACGCGATGGTTGTCGTGGTCTAAGCGTGTAGGGTATCCGGTTGTTAAATGCGCCGGTGTTGGCCTGAGACGTGATGGGACCCCGTTTGTGGGGGATTTGGTGATCCTATGCTGCCGAGAAAAGCATCGACGTGAGGTTTTAGCCGCCCGTACCCGAAACCGACACAGGTGATCAGGTAGAGAATACTAAGGCGATCGAGAGAATCATGGTTAAGGAACTCGGCAAAATGTCCCCGTAACTTCGGGAGAAGGGGAGCCTTGAGCGTGAGCGGTCCGTGCGGCCGTGAGCGTGTATGGGTCGCAGAGAATTGGGGGAAGCGACTGTTTATCAAAAACACAGGTCCGTGCGAAGTCGTAAGACGATGTATACGGACTGACTCCTGCCCGGTGCTGGAAGGTTAAGAGGATTGGTTAGCCCGCTTTTTGTGGGCGAAGCTGAGAATTTAAGCCCCAGTAAACGGCGGTGGTAACTATAACCATCCTAAGGTAGCGAAATTCCTTGTCGGGTAAGTTCCGACCTGCACGAATGGAGTAACGACTTCCCTACTGTCTCAACCATGAACTCGGCGAAATTGCAGTACGAGTAAAGATGCTCGTTTCGCGCAGCAGGACGGAAAGACCCCGTGACCTTTACTATAGTTTGGTATTGGTGTTCGGTGCGGCTTGTGTAGGATAGGTGGGAGACTGTGAAGCTGGCACGCTAGTGTTAGTGGAGTCGTTGTTGAAATACCACTCTGGTCGCTCTGGATGTCTAACTTCGGCCCGTGATCCGGGTCAGGGACAGTGCCTGATGGGTAGTTTAACTGGGGCGGTTGCCTCCCAAAAAGTAACGGAGGCGCCCAAAGGTTCCCTCAGCCTGGTTGGCAATCAGGTGTTGAGTGTAAGTGCACAAGGGAGCTTGACTGTGAGACTGGCAGGTCGAGCAGGGACGAAAGTCGGGACTAGTGATCCGGCGGTACGTTGTGGAACGGCCGTCGCTCAACGGATAAAAGGTACCTCGGGGATAACAGGCTGATCTTGCCCAAGAGTCCATATCGACGGCATGGTTTGGCACCTCGATGTCGGCTCGTCGCATCCTGGGGCTGGAGTTGGTCCCAAGGGTTGGGCTGTTCGCCCATTAAAGCGGTACGCGAGCTGGGTTCAGAACGTCGTGAGACAGTTCGGTCCCTATCCGCTGCGCGCGTTGGAAATTTGAGAAAGGCTGTCCTTAGTACGAGAGGACCGGGACGGACGAACCTCTGGTATGTCAGTTGTACCGCCAGGTGCATGGCTGATTGGCTACGTTCGGGAGGGATAACCGCTGAAAGCATCTAAGCGGGAAGCCTGTTTCGAGATGAGATTTCCTGGTGGTTTGTGCCACGTGAGGATCCCTATAGATGATGGGGTTGATAGGCCAGGTATGGACGCGGGGAATGCCCGTGGAGTTGACTGGTACTAATAGTCCGAAGGCTTACATTTTTTTCTGGGTATGTTTGTTGTTTGCGTCCACTGTATGGTTTTGA
>NZ_JBPPTR010000021.1:0-4589 GCF_053544215.1 Rothia sp. 88186D007BW
AGGGGTGTGTAGTTGGTGGTGGTTGGGTTGGGTGGTGCTCCGTCAGGGCTCGGCGGGTGGCTTGGTTGCCTGTGGGGGGGTGTTGCCGCCTAGCACCCTGACGATAGAAATGAGGAACCCAGAACTTTAAGTTCTGGGTTCCTCAGAGTAGTCAGCAGGATCCTATCGAAAATATATTTTTAATAGCACCTAGGTCTGGGTTAGCTCTAAATTCTGTTTCTCCTGGGGTTACGCAAAATGTGTCGTTTGCATATGTGTAATCAATTTGTATCTTGACGTTGTTCCCGTCGTCTGTGCAGTGGTTGTAGATTGCTTTTTCATAATGCCCATCATTTTCTCCCCCACCAATATTTGATGTTCCCACAGGTGAGAAACCACATGGACGTTGAATTTCTTCAGCATAGGAGGGAGTGATAGCTCCGAATCCCATAGTGAAAACAATAAAAGAGGTAGCTAGTATTTTCTTTTTATTCATCTTTAACAACTACCAATCGCATAAGCGTCTGTAACTTTAGCATCGCGGTCAACATACCCTAGGCGGGTCACTCCCGGCTGAACGCAGGCCTCTTTATCTCCATCTGCGGTACTTAGCTTAAGTTTGACGTTATTTCCATCGTCGGTGCAGTGATTGTACATGCCAACTCGACGTTCTCCGTCGAAAGGCCTTACATCGAAGCTAATGCCCTTCACGGCTACCTTGAATTCGATTATTCCCTCGAAGTCTTCCCATGCATGGTAGTATCCGCACACGGCAGCGTTGGCGGGAGTCATAGCGGAAAAAGATCCAGCAACTAGTGCAAAGGATGCACCGATAATTCCTAGCTTCTTCTTTGATAGCATTGTTAGTCCTTTCTTCGCTACCATACAGAATAGCCGGATCTAATATGATTTGCAAGCTTACTTAGGAGAATATCGTAATGAGTAGAAATAAACGAGTAACTCTACTTCTAGTGGTTTTAGCAGTATCAACTTATTTTATTTTTTGGGGGGTTGAGAATGAATTTGTTAGTCAGGAGTTTGCTGTCATAGCCTTACCTGTTATGCTTGCAGTAACAACAGCGATTATAATTTGGAATGCGTCACGTAGGAAATAATTATTTTTTACTTCCCATCCTTGAAGTTGAATTGAAACACTCTGTCACGAGGCTTATTCATAAGCGGATGGGGGGGATTCCCCTATGAATAAGCCTCTATAGCTAATTTATTTTCATATTCTTGAACATAACGCCCAACAGTGCTCTTAGAAATCTCTAACTTGTTGGCAATAGCTCTAACAGATAACCCTTGTGCACGAAGTTCTGCAACTTGCTCACGCTTGGTATTCGCGCGGGCCAGGTAGTCAGCCCGTGGCTCAGCCATTAAACGCCTAACAGTGCTTTGGCTAATACCTAATTGTTCGGCTAACTCTCGGGCTGTTTTTTTACGACGCACCGGGTTCTCAGCGACCATTGTCAGCCTTTCGTAAGTCTTCGATGAGGGAATTCATTTTTTGTCGGCGCTTTTCCCCAGATTTACTACCTAGTGAAGAGCCCCATCGTTTGCGGTTAGCCTCCGTCTGCTCAGGGGTAATCTTTACCCACACCCACGAAGCAATCGACTTAGCAATCTGAGCAACCTCACCCTCACTCATTGGGCCACGAGAAAACTCATCAGCAATCACCGAAGCATTCTTCATCGAAGCAAAGGCGTACACCGTCTCTGACCACTCGGTGAAGTCCGTGTAGCGTAAACGCGCCCTGTAGGCCCACTGGCGGGTGAGGTTGAACAAGGCGACATTCCTGCCCACCGTGGAGTCCAGAACCGTCTGAGCGTTCCTGTGAGGCGCTGGGAGGGCTCCTACGTCTCCTAGGGCCTTAGCAAGGTCTTTGAGCCCGTAGAGGGCTTCTGAGGCGCCCCAGAGGGGCATGTGGGCGGTGTGGGTGGGGTTTTTGGTGATTCTCCCGCCGTAGCCGATATCCCCGCCGAGAACGTCTGTCAGTCCTTGCTCAACGCGTGCCAGCAGATTCACTGGGGCGCGGTGCCCTGCATCAGTCAGGCAAACAGGGGCTTTGAGGGCGTAGACGATGTGCCCGCTACGGGTGTGGGGGTTCATGGCTACCCAGGAGGGTTGTGGGAGGCCTGCTAGGTCTGCGATGTAGTCGGCGTCTGCTCCGTCGTGGTCGGTGACGATGAGGGACTGCATGGCGAGTGGGTTGGTTTCGATGTAGGCGTGTTCGAGGGCGCGGGCGCGGGTTTGGCGCTTGTAGGAACCGTTTTTGCGGTTGGCGCACAGGGGTTTGGCGGGTAGCCAGTGGTCTGTGAAGACGTTCTCGAAGGTCATGGTTTCTAGTAGAGCATGGTGGGGGTGTCCCAGGTTGGATTTACCCCGGTGTGTCCCAACTAGCTTTTGAACTTAATCAGGTAGTTACCCTCCCTCGGTGCGAAAGCGGCCCTCTTGGTGCTACCCTGTGTACTCGTAAACATTGTTTACCCGAGTACGAGGAACCTGCCATGCCAACTTCCAAACAACCCCGTCACCCCTCTGGTCAAGTTGTCTCAGCCCGCCTAGACCCAGCCACCATTGCCCGCCTAGATGCCTTGGAAGCTACAACAAACCGAAGCCGCGGTAACTACCTGCGCCTGGCTACCCGTGCGCTCCTGGTGGTTATGGAGCAACCTCAGTGGCAGGAGATGCTTGCCCAGCATGGCCCTGCTACTATCGAACGCCGTTTGCAAGAAGTAGCCGAAGGTGCAGCTCATATGCCCGATTCAAGCGCAGCTGAAGCTGAACTAGTTGGCCAGCTTGCCACGATGCTCATTACCTGGGGTGAACGCATTGACCGCTCTTCTGACAACTTGGCCCAGGCCTTGGTAGGAGACCTGGAAAGTACTTTCGAAGAGTACGGTTTTGATGTTGAGGAAGCAGCCGAAGGTGTTGAGCCTTGGTGGGAGAAGCACCGGCGCCCTCGTATTGCAGAAGCAATCTGGCAGGAAAAACTAGCTGAGCAATAGCAGCTCAGAGTCACCACAAGCTATACCCAAACCCACAGGCTAAAGAGCCTCAGCAAGAGCAGAAAAGCCAGGATCACAGCAGATACCAAACATGAGCTAAACCCAGAGGAAACATCACCGAGGGCAAGCGCCACATCATAAGCCAATACCAACGCATCAAGAGCTACCCCAGAGCAACAGCAAGAACCAGGGCATACGCAGAAAAATGCAACACACGTCTGGCATTGAACTGCATGCCCAGGGCAACAGTCCCGGTTGCAGATAACGAGTCAGACAGTCAGGCACGTATGCCAAACTTCGTTTGACCCTCCCTGCCCGTGACAAAAACGCACGCCCAACCCTGCCGGTTTCACCTCAATCGACCCAGAACCCCCGCACAAAAATCTCAGGCCCTTCTGTACTCGTTCCTCGCACCCTTCTGCCTGATTTTGTACACGGCCCGCTGGTCTCATGTGTAAAACCGCGCGCACACAATGTGCGCGGACGACCCCGGCGCAAAGCGCCGATGAACCGTCACACCTCTTGCACCCAGTGACTCAGGAAGTACTATCTCGTTTTCGCCTATCGTCAATATCGACATGACGAAATAAAATAGCCCCCATGACACCACCTCACAGCCCCGCTGAAGAAACCCGCACTTGCCCCTACTGCCACACCGTTTTCTACTACGAAAAAGGCCCCGGCCGCCCACCGATTTACTGCACCGATACCTGCCGCAAATACGCAGCCGCCCACCGCAAATATGCCCAAGACACCAACACCCCAGTACGGCTGATACACGCAAGCCCAGTAGAAATTACCCCCGAACCTGCCCCCGTTATCCGCTACATCAAACCCAACAAAGAGCAGATGAAGGACTATCTGCGCTCTGACCCTGCACGCGTAATTCCTCACCTGTTGAAGGAATTAGGGTTTTGCCTCAATGACCGCAAAATTCCCCGTACCGAACGGGCTGAGATAGCCCACATACTGGGGCGGGTGCTGGTTCAGCTTGCCCAAGCCGAGTACGGGCCGGTCAATGGGGAGAGCGCCAGCGTACCGATAGAAACGGAGATGTCACCGCAGGATTTTGTGCATCTATCGCAGGTTTTGGGTTCTTTTGAGCAGATTGCTGCATGGGTGCAGGCGAATCGGGAGTACACCGAGTATGAGCAGATGGTGGCTGTGGGTCGGCAGGTGCGTAAGGCGCGCAAGGAGATCGCTGGTGAAGTCGAAGGGTTGCGGAAGAGGGTTGCTGAGTTAGAAGAGCAGGTTCAGCAGCAGAAGAGACAGTTAGAGCGTTCTTATGCTGTGGCAGCGCGGTTGGAGGAGCAGTATGTGCACGCGCGGGGGCGGAGTTTGGAGGTTGCTCGTGGTGCGCGTGGTTTGCCTGAGCGGGTGGCTGAGTTGGAGGCTTTGGTGGGTCAGTGGCAGGTGAGGGCTGCTGAGTGGGAGCAGGTGGCCAAGATGGAGCGGGCTAGGTGTGTTGAGGAGGTTGCGCGGGTGAGGGCTGAGGTGTTGGGTGGTGGTTCTTCGTTTTTTAGGGGTGTGTAGTTGGTGGTGGTTGGGTTGGGTGGTGCTCCGTCAGGGCTCGGCGGGTGGCTTGGTTGCCTGTGGGG
>NZ_JBPPTR010000022.1:0-2230 GCF_053544215.1 Rothia sp. 88186D007BW
GGTTGTATGGGCGGGTGTTTGCGGTGGTGCGGGGGTTGGTGTTTTTGGCTGCGGGTGGGACTTTTGAATAAGCCTCAAGGACTATTCTTAGAAAAAGAAGAACAAGTAATATGCCTGTCGATTGCCTCCAGCTGCCGTTCCTCATCCAAGTGATACCTAATCGCCGGCGCGGTCTCTATGCATTCCTCGCACCGGCTATGGAACTTCGTTCCTGGAACAAGATTTTGATGGCCTGCCATCATGCATCACCTCTCGAATACATCTTCGATTATCATAGCAATATTAGACAGGCTTGTTCATCCGCTAGCGACGACTAAAGCAATTAGTTTTTCAAGGAATCTCTACGTTCACAGGCTCAATCAACAACTCTGCCTCCACCTGATCCAGCCCAGCAGCAAGGGCAGTTGCGGACTCAAACCAGCTCGTTACCCCTACCAGTAAAGTCTTTGGCTGGTTGGTAGCAAAAGCAGCTCGGGCAGTGTCGATCAGTTCATGGGCGCAAAGCTCACGGTCCCCAGCATCGAGCGCTAACATCCAGGGGAAAACAGCGACCATACGCTCAGCCAGTGAATCATCCTCAAGTATTGAAGCAGAAATAATCTGACAGATGCGGGGCGCCGCTCATCGCACCACGCGCAGGGCCGGGCGTCCGCTCTCACTATGCTTTTCGGCCTTGCTCTCCCCCTGCACAAGTCGCAGACGAGTACTAAAGGCAAAGGCAGATACCTGAAAAATGTACTTAGCTTCTACAAGGTCGTCCGCCGAAGCATTCTGAGGAAGATACTCAGCCAACAGCGACTCCGGCATTAACAGGGCAGACGCGAACTCATCCGCCTCGCGCTCCTGCACAGCCAAAGAATCATCAACAGGAGCAAACTGGTGCAGCACAAGATGCCCCAGCTCATGAGCAATATCAAACCTAGCCCGCTCGGGCGTCTTCTGCCGAGCAATAAAAATAAAGGGCTTACCTTCATACCAGAGCGAGAACCCATCGACCTGCATGGCAGCATCTGGAAGCACCATCACGCTAATACCCCGCGACTCGCACAACTGCACCAAATTCGGTAGAGGCTTAGTACCTAGACCCCACTCTTCACGAAGCAACTGAGCAGCTACCCTCGGGGCTATTCCCTCGAATGAGGACACGACAATTGAAGGTAGGGTGAACTTATCCTCCACCCACTGCATGACCTCAATACCGGTAACGCCTGCTGCAACGGCAAAATCACGCGCGCTACGAGTAGCCGCACGGCCAGCTCTAAAATTAATACCGTCAACCTCAACCGCAGTCTGCGGTTGGCGTGAAAAATACTCAACCGGGTACCCCAGAATTTGAGCTAAGCAACCGCAGTTCTCATCTTGTTTGACCCTCACGCCACGTTAGGCCCCACAATGGAAACATGAAGAATCAAGAAACCCTCTACACGGTAGGGGAAGTAGCGCAGGCTCTCGGTGTCACGGTGCGCACCCTGCATCATTGGGAATCCCTCGGGCTCATTGCCCCTGCTGAGCGTACCTGGTCGAATTATCGGCTTTACACTCACGACGATATTGTGACCCTGCAACAGATCCACATCTACCGGGCAACCGGCATGAAACTCACCGACATTAAAGAAGCCCTGGCCAGTAGCTCAACCAGCCTGGAGCACCTCCGCAGGCAGCGCCAGGCCCTCATGGACCAACAACAGCAGCTTTCCGCTATGGTTGCTGCTATCGACACCCTCATGGAGATCGAAATGACGAATAAGAAACTCACCCTCACCGAAATCGGCGAAGTTCTCGGCGATGCCAACTTTGCCGATTACCAGGCAGAAGCTGAGGAACGCTACACCGGTACAGATGACTGGGCCACCACCCAGCAACGCACCGCCAACTGGAGCCAGGCCGACTGGGCCGGTTACAAGAATCGCACTGCTGAGCTGGACGGAAAATTAGCGGACGCCGTGCGCCGCGGCCTACCGACGGACAGCGCCGAGGCGGGCGAGCTCGTCCGCGCCCACCGCCAGGTACTCAGCGCCTTCTTCCCCGTCACCCCCGCCAAGCATTACCTGATCTCGCGCGGCTACATCAGCGACGAGCGGTTCACCAGCTACTACGAGACCCAGCAGCCAGGCCTAGCCCGGTGGTTGGCCGACGCTATCGAGGCAGAGGCTGAACGTGCCGGAGTAGACCTGGCCAACCCCAGCTGGGACTAACAAACGTCTCGCCCCTAACCGAGCGTGCGTCATAT
>NZ_JBPPTR010000023.1:0-1372 GCF_053544215.1 Rothia sp. 88186D007BW
TGTTTTTGGTGATCGGTTGCCGCAGGTGGCTGGTCGCTAGATTTGTTGTGGGTTTACACCGTTAATCTGACAGTCCCAATGGCACAAACAAGCCGAAATCGATGCTGGCAGCACCCCCGGCACCACCACTGATATGGCAGCAGAAAACCGACGCCTACGCAAAGAAAACGCCGAGTTGAAGCGAACCAACGAGATTCTACAGACAGCATCAGCTTTTTCGCGGCAGAACTCGACCGTCCAGCCCAATCATGATCCGCTATATCGATAGGTATAGGAATCGTTTCGGGGTTGAGAACATCTGCACCGCACTACAAGAAAACCTCGCTGGTGGTTTCATCACCTCATGCGGCTACCGCGCCGCTAAGGCTAGTGTTCCTGCAGCACGTACTTTGAAGGACCAGCTTCTGATTCCTGAACTGGTGAAAATCCATGCAGAGAATTATGGCGTGTATGGTGTGCGCAAGATGTGGCACGCCATGAGGCGTGCCGGCTGGGATATTGGTCGGGATCAGACCTACCGACTCATGAAAATAGCCGGTGTTGCTGGTGCTCATCGGGGTCGTAAACCTATTACCACCAGAGCGGCCACAGTGATTGATGACCGTTCTGATTTGGTTCAGCGCAACTTCACCGCTGATGCACTAACAGACTGTGGGTAGCAGACTTCACCTATGTCAGAACCTATTCAGGTTTTTGCTATACGGCCTTCATTACTGATGTGTTTTCCCGGAAGATTGTGGGTTGGGGTGTTTCTTCAACTATGCATACTCTGGGGATGCCTTTGACGGCGTTGAAGCAGGCGCTTTTTGAAGTGAGGAAGGGTGGCTCTGATTTGACGCAGATTGTGCATCATTCTGACTGTGGTTCGCAGTATATTGCGTAGGATTACACCCAGGGTTTGAAAGCGTTGGGTGTGCAACTGTCGGTGGGTTCGACTGGGGATTCTTATGATAATGCTTTGGCTGAGTCCGTCAATGGTGCTTATAAGGCTGAGATGGTGCGGGGCCGGCTTTTTGGTTCTGTTGGTCAGCTGGAGTTTGAGACTGCTGGCTGGGTGGTTTGGTGGAGTACTGGCCGGTTGCATCAGGGTCTTGGTTATCGGACTCCGCAGGAGGTGGTTGATGGTGCTTTAGTGGTCTTATAATTGTCGGAACTAAACCACGTACATATCACTCAAACGCAGAACTTAGATAAATTCCGAGAGGTCTTCCGTCCGGCCTTTGTCACTGCAATGAGCCACATGCCTAACGCTAACGTCGCTGAAGAAGGCCAAGGCAAGCAAAATGGCTTTAAGCGCCTCCTCTTGCATCCCTCGAAGCGCTCCATCATACAAAAATAACCTCACCCGTAGCACATAGCCGGCCCCGTAGAG
>NZ_JBPPTR010000024.1:0-762 GCF_053544215.1 Rothia sp. 88186D007BW
ACCTGAAAGTCCGCGAAGGGCAGGTAAGCAACCGCCCCTTCTACGTGGCTATGGGAGTCAACGTCGAAGGCGCTAGGGATGTGTTAGGAATCTGGGCAGGCCCTGAAGGGGCAGGCGAATCAGCCAAATTCTGGCTACAGATCCTGACCGAGCTGAAGAACCGTGGCACCGCTGATATCTTCTACCTGGTCTGTGATGGGCTCACCGGCCTGCCTGAGGCCGTGAATGCGGTCTATGAACGCACGATTGTGCAAAACTGCGTCATTCACATGATCCGCAATTCCATGCATTACGCCCCCAGGCAGCACTGGGAGGCGATTTCCCGGGATTTGAAGCCGGTCTATCAGGCGGTGACCGAGCAGGCTGCACAGGCAGCTTTGGAGGCCTTTGGGCAGAAGTGGGATGAGAAGTACCCGGCTATTAGTGCTTTGTGGTGGCGTCGCTGGGAGGAATTTATTCCTTTTTTGTCGTATGAGATGGAGGTTCGTCGGGTGTTGTATTCGACGAATGCGATTGAGTCTTTGAATGCTAGGTTGCGGCGTTCTGCCAGGTCGCGTGGGCATTTTGTGTCTGAGGAGTCGGCTTTGAAGTTTATGTATTTGACGGTTCGGTCTTTGGATCCTTCAGGTGCTGGTGCTCGGCGGTGGATGACTCGGTGGAAGCCGGCGTTGAATGCTTTTGCTATTGTTTTTGGTGATCGGTTGCCGCAGGTGGCTGGTCGCTAGATTTGTTGTGGGTTTACACCGTTAATCTGACAGTCCC
>NZ_JBPPTR010000025.1:0-536 GCF_053544215.1 Rothia sp. 88186D007BW
GTAGATTGCATCGATAAACACAGCCAGGTAGACCGTTTCTAGGGGCCTGGCGGCCCATTCATTCATCTGGTCAAGGACCGTTGCGGTGATACGGCTGATGGTGTCTTTACTGATGCTGGCCCCATAGATTTGCTCGAAGTGGGCTGCGATGTCACCGTAGGTGAGTCCTTTGGCGGCCAGGGAGAGGATGATTTCATCGACGTTTTTGAGTCGACGGGCTCGTTTGGGCACGATGGTCGGTTCGAAGGAGCCGTCGCGGTCGCGGGGGACTTTGATGTCGATGGGGCCGACGGTGTCGGTGAGGATTCTTTTGGTGCGGTAGCCGTTTCTGGTGTTTTGGCTTGTTTGGTTGGGGTTTTCGGCGTGTTTGGGGTAGCCGAGGTGGTCGGTGAGTTCTTCGTCGAGGGCAGCTTGGATGATGTCTTGGGTGAGGGTTTTGAGTAGGGTGTCGCTGCTGAGGTCTAGGCCTTGTTCTTTGGCTTGGGTGATGAGGTTTTGGGCGAGTTGGTGTTCTGTTGTCATGGTGTTATTTTCTC